>DATBTA010000024.1:0-13009 GCA_036559505.1 Pseudolabrys sp.
ATTCTTCTTGGGTTCCGGCCGCACATGCCACCCGTGCTCCCAGCGGGCCGCCTGATAGGGCGTGAAACCGCCGCCATGCGCGAGCACGACGGTCAATTTCGGATGGCGGTCGAGCACCCCGCCGAAATAAAGGCAGGCCGCGCCGATGGTGGTGTCGAGCGGATTGCCGATGAGATTGTTCAGGTAATAGGACTTCATCCGGTCGGCGCCGGCGATATTGTTCGGATGAATAAAGACAAAAGCGCTGAGTTCCTCGGCCGTCGCCCACACTGGCTCGAGGCTCGGGTCATCGAGGTTCTTGCCCATGATATTGGACGCAAACATCGTGCCCCGCAGGCCCAGCTTGGTCATCGCACGCTTGAGCTCGTCGGCGGCCTTTTCCGGCGCCTGCATCGGCAGCGTCGCAATGCCCATGAAGCGCTGGGGATTCTGTTTTACCAGTTTGGCAATCTGGTCGTTCTGGACGGCGGCCGTCGTCGCGCCAAGCGAAGCATCCTGGTTGTAGAGATAGGTTTGCGGCGTGGCGGACAGCACCTGCACATCGACGCCCATCGCATCCATGTCACGCAGGCGATGCGCGAGATCGAAGCCGCCGCGCGGAAAAGGGCGATAGACCACGCCACCAACGTCGAGCGTTGCTGACTCGGCATCGACCGGGGTGATGGTTACAGGGACCTTGGGAGCTTCCTTGCGCAACAGCGCGGCAGTTTCCTCGGTGAGAATATGGGTATGGGTATCAATTGTTCGCACGTTGCTCATTTCACCACCCGAAAGACGCCACACAATGCGCGGCAAGAAGCGCCTGAGTGCCGCAGCCAAGGCATTGACGCAAGCCCCTGTTGGCGACGGCTCTTTCCGCTATAAACAGGGGTCCCGCCCGTCTAAATCCGGAATTCTCATGACCACCACCTCCCGCACCAGACAAACGCCGCGCGTCGAGGACAACGCCCTGGTGCGCGGCGCCGGCCACTTCATGGATGACCCGCGCCTGCCCAACACCGCCTATGCCGCCTTTGTGCGTTCTACGCATGCGCACGCACGCGTCGTTGCAGTGAATACGGACGAAGCACGCAAGACAAAGAAAGTACTCGCTGTACTCACCTCGCAGGACACGAAGGCGGCAAATGTCGGGACCGTGTCACGGCACCCGCCGGTGCCGGGCCGTGGTGGCGCCAAGATGATCATGCCGTTCCGTCCCTCGCTCGCCGGGGACAAGGTCATGCACGTCGGCGACCCGGTCGCGATGGTGGTCGCCGAAACCGCGGCAGCCGCGCAGGACGCGGCCGACCTGGTGCGGGTCGATTACGAGGAACTAACGGCTGTCATTACGCTCGACGATGCCATGAAAGGCAGCACCCAGCTCTACGCCGAGGCGCCCGGCAATCTCTGCGTCGATTGGCCGGGGCCGATCCCGGACGAGCAGAACGAGCGAGACGTCGCCGATGCGATCGCCAAGGCGCCACATGTCGCGAAAGTGCGGGTCGCCAACCAGCGCATGGTGGTGGCGTCAATGGAGACTCGCGGGGCCACCGGCGTCTACGACAAGGCCAACGACAGTTACACACTCTACGCCTGCTCGCAGGGCGCCGACTCGTTGCGCGCGCAGGCTGCCGCCATCATGGGCGTGCCAAACGACAAGTTGCGCGTCATCACGGACGATGTCGGCGGCGCGTTCGGCATGAAAACGCCGGTTTACCCCGAGTATCCTGCATTGCTGATCGCTGCCCGCCAGCTCGGCCGCCCCGTGCAATGGCAGTCGACGCGTTCGGAAGCGTTCGTCACTGACACGCAGGCCCGCGACACGGTCACAGAAGTGGAGCTCGCGCTTGACGAGAAGGGCAAATTCCTGGCGCTGCGGATGCGACACCTGTGCAACCAGGGTGCCTATGTCAGTACCGCGGGCGTCGGCATCAACACGAACAACTTCGCCCGCTGCCTGCCGGGCATGTATCGAATCCCGAAGATCGACGTCTCGGTCGCCTGTTACTTCAGCAATACCATCCCGATCGGCCCTTATCGGGGCGCCGGGCGGCCGGAGGCGAACTACGCGCTTGAGCGCGTGGTGGAAGAAGCGGCGCGGATTGTCGGCATGGACCCGGTACGGCTGCGCAAAAAAAACCTAATCCCGCCATCGGCAATGCCGTTCAAGACACCGATCAACACCTACGACAGCGGCGATTTCCCTGCGATTGTCGACAAGGCGCTGGAGCTTGCGGATTTCGCCAACTTCAACAAGCGGCGGCGCGACTCCGCAAAGCGCAAGAAATTGCGTGGCATCGGCGTGTCTTTCATGCTGGAGCACGCCGGCGCCCTGCCGATGGAGCAGGCCTCGGTTTCGTTTCCCGGCGGCGACGAGCTGATCCTGGGCTGCAACGTGCAATCGACCGGCCAGGGCCATGCCACCGTTTTTCCGCGCCTGCTCGCCAGCAAGCTCGGCATCGAGCCAGAAAGAATACAGCATCGTCATGGCGACACAGCGCAAGGACTTACGGGTTTTGCTTCCGTTGGCTCGCGATCGGCGATGTGCGCGGGCAGCGCGATCGTGCACACCGCCGACGTAATGCTCGCCAAAGGCAAGAAAGTCGCTTCGTCATTGCTGGAGGCGTCGGAGGCGGACATTCAGTACCGCAGCGGCAATTTCGAAGTCGTCGGCACCGACCGCAAGATTTCGCTGTTCGAAACAGCGCGACGTGCCAAGGAGACCGGTGAAAGCCTCGACACCAAGGAAAAGGCCGAGACGCCTCTCACTTTCCCGAACGGCTGCCATATCGCCGAGGTCGAGGTCGATCCCGACACCGGCGCGATCGACCTCGTGACCTATACTGCGGTCGATGATCCGGGCGTCATGCTCGATTCCATCGTTGTCGAAGGCCAGGTTCAAGGTTCGATCGCCAACGGGCTCGGCCAAGCGTTGACCGAAATCGCCATCTACGATCCGCAAAGCGGGCAGCTGATGGCGGGGTCATTCATGGACTACGGCATGCCGCGCGCCCACGATATGCCGATCGAGCTGCGCGAGGCGGTGCATTCGGTGCCGGCGACCAGCAATCCGCTGGGCGTTAAGGGCACCGGCGAAGCGGGCACGACGGCGGCAATCGCGGCGGTGATGAATGCCATCGCGAACGCAATTCCGAACGGCGCCGCCGACCACATGGACATGCCGGCGACGCCTGCAAAAGTGTGGGAAGCCTGCCAGCGCGGACTGGCGGGAAAGAAGCCTATGCCTGCGAAATGAACTTGATGTTCATGTAGGCCTGCAAGCCTTCGATGCCGCCTTCGGAGCCATAGCCGGACTCCTTGATGCCGCCGAACGGCGTCTCCGGTGTCGAGATGGCAACGCTGTTGACGCCGACCATGCCTGACTGCAACGCATCGCTGATCGCCGCAGCATTCTTGTCCGACGACGTGAAAGCATAGGCCGCGAGCCCGAACTGCAACGAGTTGGCGCGCTCGACCACCTCGTCGAAGGTCTTGAACGGCACGATCGGCGCCACCGGTCCAAACGGCTCCTCGGTCATGATCTTCGAATCGTCCGGCACATCGGTGATCACGGTCGGCTGAAAAAAGAATCCCTGATTGCCGTGGCGCGAGCCACCGGTCACGACCTTGCCGCCGCGATCCTTGGCGTCGTTGACGAAGCTTTCCATTGCGTCGAGGCGGCGCGGGTTGGCCAGCGGGCCGAGCGTGATGCCTTTCTCGAGACCGTCGCCCATCTTGAGACCCTTCGCATACTCGGTAAAGCGCGCCACGAACTTGCTGTAGTTTTTTTCGTGCACGTAGAAGCGCGTCGGCGAGATGCAGACCTGACCGGCATTGCGATATTTGAATGCCGCGATTGTGTCGGCCGTTTTCTCGGGGTCGGCATCTTCGAATACGACGACGGGCGAATGCCCGCCAAGCTCCATGGTCGCCTTCTTCATGCCCCTGGCCGCAAGCTCGGCCAGATGCTTGCCGACCGGTACCGAGCCGGTGAACGAGATCTTCTTGACCGATTTCTTCGGAATGAGATGTTCGGAAACATCAGCGGGCACGCCGAAAACGAGATTGAGCACGCCCGCCGGAAGGCCGGCGTCGGCGAAGCATTTCACCAGCTCGACGCAGCCGCCGGGTGTCTCTTCCGACGCCTTGATGATAATCGAGCATCCCGCGGCAAGCGCACCGGCAATCTTGCGCACGGGCGTCAGCGTCGGGAAATTCCACGGCGTGAACGCGGCGACCACGCCGACCGGCTCTTGCAGCACGATCTGGCGCACGCCCTTCTGGCGGCCGGGAACCACGCGGCCATAGGTTCTGCGGCCTTCCTCGGCATACCAATCAATGATGTCGGCGCTGGTGAGAACCTCGGCGCGCGACTCGACATAGACCTTGCCCTGTTCCTGGGTCATCACTTTCGAAACATGATCATAACGCTCGCGCAGCAGATCGGCGGCTTTGCGCATGATCTTCGAGCGGTCGTAGGCGGACGTTGCCTTCCAGGCTGCAAAGCCCTTTTCGGCGGCGGCGAGCGCGGCATCGAGGTCGCCTTTACTCGCATGGGGAAGCTGCGCCAGCGTCTTGCCGGTCGCCGGATTGATCACGTCCTCGCCCTTGCGGCCCTCGCCGTTGAGCCACTTGCCGTCGATATAAAGACCAAGATCGGAATACATGAGACCCTCGTTGTCACCCGGAACAGGATTGTTGTTGGATTAGCACTTTCGGAGGCGTGCCGTCACCTCAATCACGACCCCAGATAGGCACCGCCGTTGACGTGGAGCGTCTGTCCGGTGATGTAGCGTCCGTTGGGGCCGCAGAGAAACCGCACCATAGCCGCGACATCCTGCGGCTTGCCGCGCTCGCCGGTAATTGTGCCATGCGTCAGATGATGGGCAGGCTTCTGCGATGAAGCAGGCCGCGTCGTGTCGATCGCACCTGGCACCACACAATTCGCGGTGATCTTGTCGGCCGCGAGATCATGCGCAAGACCGCGCGACAGCCCGACCAACGCCGACTTGGCTGTTATGACATGGGCGCGGTCCTTCGATCCGATATGCGCGCTCATGCCGCCGATATTAATGATGCTGCCGCCGTTTTTCCGCAGCGCCGGCAGGCAGGCATGCACGCAGCGAAAGGTTCCGTCGAGGATGACGTTCATCACTTCGCGCCATTCCGCGAAACTCATGTCGGAAATGTGTTTCTCACGTCGCAACGCGGCGTTGTTCACGAGAATATCGATGCGCCCGAAATTTTTCAGCGCTGCATCGGCGAGCGCAACCGCGGATTTGTCGTCACCGACGTCACCAAGAACGGCGATTGCCTTCCCACCGGCCTTCTCGATCTCGCCGACGACGCCGTCGGCCTCGGCCTTGTTCGACCGCACATTTACGACGACGGCAGCGCCGGCTTCGGCCAGCGCCAATGCGATCGCACGGCCGATATTGCGCCCGGCGCCGGTGACGATGGCAACTTGCCCGGCGAGTTCTTTGCCTTCAGCCATGAGACCTCATCACCCTCTCAAAAACGCCAAGCCGACCTTGCCGTCATATAGCTCCGTCAGCTGTTTGAGCACGCCGGAAGCGCGCTTGTCATCCCAGCCGCCGTGACGGACATTGAGCGTGAATTTCTCCTCAATGTCGGCGCGCGTCAGCGGCTCTTTCGCTCCGCCGCGGAAATGCGGCTGGCGCTCATCGACCACGCTGCCGTCATTGAGCACGGCGCGGATATGGCCGGTGAAATTGTTGGGATAAGGATTATCCGGGTCGATCACGTAGCAAACCTTTGACGCGACTGCCAGCACGTCCTTGTCGCGCACGGCCTGGTCGGTGAAGGCATCAAGACCAACGCCGCCCCGTACAAAGCCGGTCGCCAATATGAAAGGCGTCGCGAATTTCGCCGCATAGCCATTTGGCGGTCGCTGCTTGTCGGCAAGCGGCTCCCACAGGCGGTGGACGGTTCCCTCCGCCACTTCGCAGACCATCTCCTTGACGTCACCGGCCTTGATGCCGCGCGCGGCAAGCCGCTTCGCACAATCGATATAGGGATGCGCCATTGTCCCGCAGGGATAAGGCTTGAACGCGAGTGTTTCCGTCACCCATTTTTTTCCGAAATCGCCGGTGAGCGCTTCGTAGTCGCCTTGCGTCGTATGCGCGAAGCCGTGGAAAAGGCCGTGCACGCCTTCGAACACCGTGCGCGGTCCGAGGAAACCGCCACGCGCGAGCAGCGCCGCGCGGATACCCGATTGTGCCGCCCAGCCCGGATGCAACCGCTTGGTCCAGGCGCCCTCGGCGAGATACTCAATGATTCCGCCGGCAAAACTTGCGGCAATGCCAAGGGAGTCAACGGTCTGCTTCGCATTCAGCCCGAGTGCCGCGCCGACGCCCGCCGACGCCCCCATCACCCCGAAAATAGCGGTCGGATGAAAGCCGGCCTTGTGCACTGCCTTCGGAATCACGGTGCTCAGTCGGCACATCACCTCGGTGCCGACGGCAACGCCGAGCAAGGCGGCGCGGCCTTCAGGACGGTGCCGCTCGCAGGCCGCCAGCACCGCCGGTACGATTACCGCGCCGGCATGCACCGGACCGCCCTCGAACGTGTCGTCGAAATCCTCACCATGCGCCGCGGTGCCGTTGATGAAGGCGGCGCTCGCCGCGCTGAAGGTGCGCGCATGACCGAGCGCCGTGCATGGGCCTTCATCGTCGCAGCCGGCGATCGCGCTGTTGATGTAGTTCGTGTTGCGGGCCGCAACACAAAGCCCGGCGACGTCGATCAGCAAATCCTCGCATTTCCGCCGCACCGTCGGCGGTAGCTTTTCGACGCGCAGGGTGGCCACGTGTTCGGCCAGATGTTCGGCAACGGAAGTCTTCGGGAGGTTACTGCTCGCCACGATTATCCTACCGCGACGTTGCGGCGCGCATTGCCGCCGCGCAGGCTGTTAGCCAGCGCTACGACGACGAAGGTGATGACCAGCATCAGCAGCCCGAGCACCGCGATAGCGGCGAGATCGCCGCTCTCGTTGAGATCGTAAATCAGCACCGATAAGACCTTGGTTTCCGAGGTGAACAGCATGATCGCCGCCGATAATTCACGGATCACGCCAACGAAGACAAAGCACCATGTCGCGATCACGCTGGTGCGTAACAATGGCGCGGTGATCTGCCAGAGTGACCGCAGCCGCGTCGCGCCGAGGATGCGGCTGGCATCCTCCAGTTCGGGGTGTACGGCATGCAGCGCGGACTGCATCTGCTGGTAGGCTGCCGGCAAGCTCAGGGTGACGAAGGCAATCAGAAGAATCCACAACGTGCCGTAGAGCACGAAGGGCGGCCGCGTATAGGTGAAGAACAGCCCGACGCCGAGCACGATGCCCGGAATGGCAACCGGCGCGGTGGCAAGAAACCCGAGCGTGCGATAACCGGCGACCGCCTGGCGGGCTGTGACGTAAGAGATCACTACCGCGAGGATGGTCCCGGCCGTCGCCGCCAACATTCCGAGGATGAAGGTATTGCGTAGCGCAAGCTGCGTCGCCGACAGCTCGTAAAAGACGAAATGCAGGTTCTGCAAGGTGAAATTGTTGAACCACACCAGGTGCGAGGCGACCTTGGAGAACGAGGCATTGAGCAGCGCGAAATATGGCAGGAACACCGGACACATCAGCACAAGCATGGCGCCTGCCAGCAGCACCCAGCGCCAGCCGCCGAGCCGCACGATGCGTGGCTCGCTGTTCTTGCCGCCGACGACGGAGTATCCGCGCCGGCCGAGCACCATGTGCTCCGCGCGCAGCAGTATTATCGTAAGAATAAGAAGCGGGAGCGAAGCGGCCGCAGCAAGCTCCGGCTTGGGTGGAAATTGGAACAGGCTCCAGATCTTGGTCGTCATCGTGTGGAAGCCCGCCGGCATCGCCAGGATCGCCGGCGAGCCGAACAGCGTCATCGCCTGCAGGAATGCGACCAACGCGCCCGCGAGCATCGCAGGAAGCGCGAGCGGAATGGTGATACGGCGGGCGGTGTCCCAGGCCTTGCCGCCGAGAATGGCGGACGCATCTTCCAAATCGCCGGGGGTACGGTCGAGCGAATTGGCAACCAGCACGAAGACATAGGGAAACGTGTAGCAGCTGATGACGAACACCAGGCCTGTGAAGCTGTAAATGTTGAGCAGATGAAAATCCTGCCCTGCCCCGGTGAGCTCGCGATAAAGCTGATTGAGCAGCCCGCTGTTGGGCGCGGCCAGCAGTTCCCAGGCGATCGCACCGAGGAACGGCGGGGTCACGAACGAGGCGGTCACCAGCAGGCGAATCGTGCGACGTAGCGGCATATCGGTGCGCGCCACCAGCCAGCCCATTGGCGCCGCCACCGCGCAGCAGATCAACGCCGACAAGGTGGCAAGTGCAAAAGTGGTCAATAGCGGATCGAGATAGGCCGCGTCGGACACCAGCCGATGGAAATTGTCGAGGGTGAAGGCACCGTTCTTGCCGGTGAAGGCGTACAGGACCAGCCACGACAGCGGCATGGCGATCAGCGCGAACAGGATCGCTGCGAAGGCGAGCAGCACCGGCTTCGAGAGATCGAAGCCGAGCCGCCGCCTTGCAATCGGTGCCGTTGATGCGACCGCCGTCATCGAGCAGACCGTTGGAGGAACGAAAAGCCTCCCCCATGTAGGGGGAGGCTCAAACTGTTACACACGAAAAATCTTGACGTAACGCGCCTTGATCTGTTCGCCGTTTTTAAGCACGGCCGCTGCGTCATCTTTCATCAGCTTGATCTTGCTCAGCGGCGTACGGCCTTGATGTTCCGGAACTTGCGGATGCACGGACCGCAAGCCGCCGATTTCGACGGCGAGCTTCTGACACTCCGGCGAAAAGCAGAAGCTCTGGAACAGCCGCGCCGCGTTCGGATTCGGCGCCGCCTTGAACAACCCGTTCGGTCCGATGATGATCGGCGTGCCCTCGGTGGCATAGACCGGCTCGACCGGCTGGCCCTTCTCCTTTTCCTGGAAGATCAGGTATTCGACGCCGTCGGCCTGGATAGCACGCTCGCCGAGCGCAAGCTTCTTCGGCGGGTCAGCAGCCGACTGCACCTGCAGGATGTTCTGCTGCGCGAGCTTCTCGAAGTACTCCCAGCCGAGATCGCGCGAAACCTGGTAGGTCGCGGTCATGATGGTGCCACTGTAACCCGGATGCGCCTTGATGATCTTGCCCTTCCACTTCGGATCGAGCAGATCGGCAAAGCTCTTCGGTGCTTCTTCCTTCTTTACCAGGTTGGTGTTGTACGCGATCACGCACAGGAACACGCGGAAGCTCGCGAATGTACCGTCGGCGTCTTTGTGCTCCGCCGGGTAGAATTTCGCGACGTCTTCCGGAACGTAGGGCGCCAGCATGCCCTGATCCTTCCAGTAGACGAGGTGTGATGCGTCCGACGAGTTGACCACGTCGACCGCATGCACATTCGCCGTGTATTCCTGGCCGATACGTTGCAGCAGCCGCTCGGCACCGGTGCGCTCGACCTTGCAGCTGATGCCGGGATATTTAGCCTCGAAGGCTTTACCGATCTGCTCCGAGAGCTTGAGATCGACTGAGGTGTACCAGACCACCTTGCCTTCTTTCTTCGCCGCTTCGATCAATGCCGGCGTGACCGCGGTCGCCGGCGGTGCCGCCGACATGACCTTGGTCGAGAACGCAGCGCCGGCAGCGAGCGCGCTCGAGCCGATCAGTATGTCGCGACGTGAGAGTTTTGAGCCTTTCATCGGCGTATCCTCCTTTATCCTTATTTGCCATCTCGCCCCGACTTTTATCCGCTCAGCGCGCGGCAGCGCTCCGGCGGCAGGTACAGCCAGACGGCGCTGCCTTGCGGGATGTTCTCGCCCGCACCGGTGAGCACGCGCAGCTGGGTGCCATCTTTCGCCTCAACCATATAATCCCGGCTGCCGCCGAGAAAGACCTGCCGCACCACGGTCGCCGGCACGACGTTTTCGCCCTGGCGCTGCGTTGCGGAAATCGCGATGTCGTGCGGGCGGATCGATACCAGCGTCGCCGTGCCCGAACTGATTTTCGCTCCGCTGCATTTGAGCGGCGTGCCGGCAAGATCGACGCTTGATCCGTTGAGACCTTTACCCCTGATAACGTTGCTCGATCCAATGAAGCGCGCGACGAACTCCGAACGCGGCCGGTCGTAGATCTCCTCCGGCGGGCCGGACTGCTCGATCTTGCCACCGTTCATGACGCAGATTAGGTCGGCGGTGGTCATTGCCTCCGACTGGTCGTGGGTGACGTAGACCGTCGTGTAGCGGTACGCGTCATGCAGCCGTCGCACCTCGAACCGCATCTCCTCGCGCAGGTTCGCATCGAGGTTGGAGAGCGGCTCATCGAGAAGCAGCGTCTCAGGCTCGACAATCAACGCGCGAGCCAAGGCAACACGTTGCTGTTGTCCGCCCGACAATTCGCCGGGGTAGCGCTGCGCCAGCGGAGCCAGCTTCGTCGTCCCAAGAATGGCGTCGAGCTTCTTGCCGATCGTATCGCGGTCCATCTTCCTCAGCTTCAAGCCATAGATGATGTTTTCGGCGACCGTCATATGCGGCCACAGCGCGTAACTCTGGAAGATCATCGACATGTTGCGACGTTCGGGCGGCAAGGTGCTTGCCGGCGAGGATACCAGTCGGTCGCCGACGCGAATTTCACCTTCACTGGGCTCTATGAACCCCGCAATCAGCCGCAACGTCGTCGTCTTGCCGCAGCCCGAAGGGCCGAGCAGACATACAAGATGGCCGTGCTCTATCGTGAGTGATACATCATCGACAACGGCGGAATTGCCGTATCGCTTTGTCAGGCCCCGCAACTCGACCGACGCCACGCGCTTCCTCCCCTGTACCCGCCGCTAGCCGCGGCTGTCATTTGACATTCTTGTACCAACACCGTTCGCGAACGTCTCTTCGGCCTCCATTTCCGATTTATGAGCCGGTAAATGCCGGCTTGCGCTTCTCCATGAAGGCCTTGCGGCCTTCGATATAATCCTTGCTGGCAAAGCATTGTGCCACCAGGTCGTCGCAACGCTTGAGATCGCGTTTGCTCTCGTCCTTGACCACCTCGCCGACGATATACTTGACGGAATTGACCGTAAGCGGCGCGTTGCCGCTGATCGTCTCGGCGTAGTCTTTCACATATTTCTCGACCTCTGCATCGGGCAGAATCCGGTTGACCAGACCCATCTGCAGGGCTTCCGCCGCGGTGAACTGGCGCGCGGTGAAAAAGATCTCCTTTGCAAATGAGGGCCCGACGACATCGACCAGCTTCTTGATGCCCTTGAAGCCGTAGCCGAGGCCGAGCTTCGCCGCAGGCACACCGAATTTCGAATTGTCCGAACAAATTCGTAGGTCGCAGCACAGGGCGAGACCGACACCGCCGCCGATGCAGTAGCCGCGGATCATCGCAATGGTCGGCTTCGGAAATTCGTAGACTGCCGTGTTCGCTTGATCGACCGCGGTATTGTAGCGGTCAATCGCGTCCTTGCTGGAGCGCTCGCTCTCGAATTTGGAAATGTCGGCGCCGGAAACGAAAGCCTTGCCGCCGGCACCGGTCAGCACCACAACGCGAATCGCATTGTCAGCGGCAAAGTCGGCAAGGATCCCCGAGGCCGCGTCCCACATTTCCAGTGACACCGCGTTGTGTCGTTCCGGATTGTTGAAAATGAGATAGCCGACGCCGCCCTCCTTACGGGACAGCATTTTGTCGGTCTGGGTCATTCACATGCTCCTTCGTCGTCACTACTCATGGCCGGCGCTGACGGACAGCCCTACACCGCTTTCGCTTTGTGCAGCTCGGAAATTTCTTTGTCGGCGAAGCCGAACTCCTTGAGCACTTCGTCAGTATGCTGGCCTTGCGCCGGCGGCGTCGCCACGATCTTGCTTGGTGTGCGCGAAAGCTTCACTGGCTGACCAACAAAAACCTGCTCGGTACCGTCGGGACGCTTCGCAGCTTGCGCGATACCGACGTGCTTGACCTGCTCGTCCGCGAACATCTCATCGATTGCATAAATCGGTCCGCATGGCACGCCGATCTTGTTGAAGACATCTATCCATTCGGCGCTGGTCTTGTGCACGGTCCGCTTGTTGATCTCGGCGTTGAGTGTGTCGCGGTTTTTCGAGCGCAGCGCACCGGTCGTGTAGTCGGGATGCTTGATCAGCTCCGGCGCCTGAAGCGCGTTGCACAGCCGCTCCCACATCACCTGACCGGTCGATGCGATATTGATGTGGCCGTCCTTCGTCTTGAATACTCCGGTTGGAATGCTCGTCGGATGATTGTTGCCGGCCTGTTTCGCAACCTCATGCATCTGCAGCCAGCGCGCGGCCTGGAAATCGAGCATGAATATCTGCGCCTGCAGCAACGAGGTGTTGACCCACTGGCCTTCGCCGGAGACTTCGCGCTCGAGCAACGCGACCATAATGCCAAGTGCGCAAAACAGGCCGGCTGAAAGATCCGCGATCGGGATGCCGACACGCACCGGCCCCTGCCCTGGCAGCCCGGTGATCGACATCAGTCCGCCCATACCCTGCGCGATCTGGTCGAAGCCCGGACGGTCACGATAGGGCCCGTCCTGGCCAAAACCGGAGATGCTGCCGAGCACGATGCGTTTGTTGATCTTCTTCAGCGACTCGTAGTCGATGCCGAGACGGTCCTTCACGTCCGGGCGGAAATTCTCAACCACGACGTCCGCTTTTTCGACCATACGCTTGAACGCCGCCAGGCCCTGCGGCGATTTCAAATCAAGGGTAATGCTACGCTTGTTGCGATGCAGGTTCTGGAAATCGGCATTCGAGCGTGGGCCGCCCGGCCCTTCGCCTTTTTCCAGATGGGGCGGCGTTTCAATCTTGATGACGTTGGCGCCCCAGTCAGCAAGCTGGCGCACACAGGTCGGCCCCGATCGCACGCGTGTCAGATCGAGGACGGTAAATCGGGAAAGGGCCGAAGAGGCCCTGGGAAACGGCATTACGAGAACTCCGGAGTCTCTTTCTGGCCCCAGGACTGGGTTTCCGGCCCGACATTCCCCGA
>DATBTA010000025.1:0-3104 GCA_036559505.1 Pseudolabrys sp.
CAAACAGGATTTCAATGACCGATAACAAGAACACCATTCTTGCCATCGTGCTGTCCGCGGTGGTGCTGCTTGGCTGGCAATATTTCTTTGCCGTTCCGCAGGAGAAGGCGCGCCAGGAGCAACTGCAGGCACAGAAACAGAATGTGCCGACGCCCGACCAGCCCAAGCCGGCGCAGCCGCAAGCACAGTCGCAAGTGCCTGGCCAGGCAGGCGCACCGTCATCCGCGGCGCCCACGGATCGTCGGGCGGCGCTGGCGAACTCGCCTCGCGTACCCGTTGCGACCGATACGCTGCAGGGCACGATTGCCCTGAAAGGCGGACGCATCGACGACCTTGCGCTGGTCAAGTTCCGCGAAACGACTGACCCGAAATCTCCGCCGATCGTTTTGCTGTCCCCTTCGGGGACCGGCGATCCGTTCTATGCCGAGTTTGGCTGGACGGGCGCCGCCGGGGCGAACGTCAAGCTACCGACCGCCGACACCGTTTGGAAACAGGCAGGCTCCGGAGGGCTCGGCGTCGGCCACCCGGTGACCTTGACCTACGACAACGGCGAAGGGCTCGAATTCCGCCGGACCATTACGGTCGACGACAAGTATTTGTTCACGATCAAGGATGACGTCAGCAACAAAAGCGAAAGCCCGGTTACTCTTTTCCCATACGCTTTGATCTCGCGTCATGGGATCCCTCCGACCGCCGGGTACTACGTTCTGCATGAAGGCCTCATCGGCGTGCTCGGAGAGTCCGGCCTGCAGGAATTCACCTACAAAAACATCGAGGACAAAAAATCCGTCAGTTGGGACGTCACCAACGGCTGGCTCGGCATCACCGACAAATATTGGGCCGCCACCTTGTTGCCGGACACAAGCGCGCGCCTGAAGGCGCGTTTCTCGACCAGCATGCTCGGCACGGTCCGGACATTTCAGACCGATTATTTGCTCGATGCACAGACAATCGGACCCGGCGCAACCGGTTCCGCCAATGCACGGCTGTTTGCCGGCGCCAAGGAAGTCTCGATCGTCGGCATCAATTTTCCACTTGTCGGCATCGGTGGCTACAACAAAGAGCTCGGCCTCAACCACTTCGATCTGCTGATCGATTGGGGTTGGTTTTACTTCATCACGAAGCCGATGTTCCTGGTGATGGATTTCTTCTATCGTCTCTTAGGCAATTTCGGCCTCGCGATCCTGATGGTCACCGTACTGGTCAAGATCGTCTTCTTCCCGCTCGCCAACAAGTCCTACGCATCGATGGCAAAAATGAAGGCCGTGCAGCCGCAAATGATGGCTCTGCGCGAACGTTTTGCCAGCGACAAGGCCAAGCAGCAGCAGGAATTGATGGAGCTGTACAAGCGGGAAAAGATCAATCCGCTGGCCGGCTGCCTGCCGATCGTGATCCAGATCCCGGTGTTTTTCTCGCTCTACAAGGTCCTGTTCGTCACGATCGAGATGCGGCACGCGCCGTTCTTCGGCTGGATTCACGATCTGTCGGCGCAGGACCCGACCAACATCTTCAATTTGTTCGGGCTCATTCCGCTCGACCCCACGGTGCTGCCGCTAATCGGACCATTCTTACACCTGGGAATCTGGCCCCTTATCATGGGCATCACGATGTGGGTTCAGATGAAGCTAAACCCCGCGCCGCCCGATCCGACGCAGGCGATGATCTTCAATTGGATGCCGCTGATATTCACGTTCATGCTGGCAAACTTCCCTGCCGGTCTCGTGATCTACTGGGCCTGGAACAATCTGCTGTCGGTCGTGCAGCAGAGCGTGATCATGCGCAAGCATGGGGCTAAGATCGAGCTGTTCGACAATATCAAGACGATGTTCGTTAAGAAGACGCCGCAGCAATAGCGTCGACAATCACTCACCAGCCATGGCCGGCGCCAATGGGGTCCGACCAGTTCACCCGCACGGAAATCGAGACCGGCCGCAAGCTTTTTGCCGGCGATTGGCAATTTGTCGCCGCAGCGGGCTCACCCGCCTCACTACCGGTCATGAAGGGCGTCGAAATCGCCTTCGCAGGCCGTTCGAACGTCGGCAAGTCCAGCCTGATCAACGCGCTCACCGGTCGTAAAAACCTCGCACGCATCTCGCGCACACCCGGCCGCACGCAGGAGCTCGTATTCTTCAACGGCGGCGACCGTCTCAATGTAGTGGACATGCCGGGTTACGGCTACGCCGCCGCGGCAAGATCCAAAGTCGCGGCCTGGACGGCGTTGATCGATGCCTTTCTGCGCGGGCGGAGCAACCTCGCCCGGGTCTATGTCCTGGTGGATGCGCGGCATGGACTCAAACCGACGGACGACCCCGCACTCGACGGCCTCAGCCAGGCGGCGGTCAGCTACCAGGTCGTCTTAACCAAATGCGATGAGGTAAAACCTGCCGAACTTGCGGGCCGCATCGCCGCAGTCGAAGCCGCGCTCGCCAAGCGGCCGGCCGCATTTCCGACGGTTCTGGCGACCTCCTCGCACGACGGAGCGGGCATCCCCGAGCTGCGCGCGGCCATCGCCCGGCTGCTCGCGGAAAGAAAGAGCTAGTGCATTGTCGAAGGATAGCCGCATCGGCTAGAACCGCCGGCAACCGCACAAGGCCGAAGCGATGAGCAAAGCGCCCAAGATCGACCCGCAGACCCAGGCCCGAATCCTGTCCGAAGCGCTGCCGCACATGCAGCGCTACGACGAGGAGACCGTCGTTGTGAAATATGGCGGGCACGCCATGGGCCAGGAGCAGATGGCGCGCGATTTTGCGAAAGACATCGTCCTGCTCGAGCAGACAGCGATCAATCCCGTCGTCGTGCACGGCGGCGGCCCGCAGATCGAGGCCATGCTCAAGAAGCTTGGCATTAAGTCCGAGTTTGCTGCCGGATTGCGCATCACCGACGCAAAGACAGTCGAGATCGTCGAAATGGTGCTGGCTGGCTCGATTAACAAGCAAATCGTCGGCTACATCAACGCCGCCGGTGGCACGGCCATCGGGCTGTGCGGCAAGGATGGCAACATGGTGCAGGCGCGCAAGGTCAGCCGCACGGTGGTCGATCCGGATTCCAACATTGAAAAGGTCATCGATCTCGGGTTCGTGGGCGAGCCCGAAAAAGTCGACACC
>DATBTA010000026.1:0-1854 GCA_036559505.1 Pseudolabrys sp.
CACAAGGCCTGTCGCATTCCTTCAGGAATTTATCGCAGGACGCGGCATCTATAGTCTGTTAGACCGCCGCCGCGGTCCGAGGAGAGCATGCGCACACGGTTCAAACGCGCCCTGAGCATAGTGGCGATCACCGCGATCGCCACGCACGCCGCCTTTTGGGGTGGACCGGCGACCCGCGCGGCAACTGCGGCGTTCGACCCATTTTCGGTCATTTGCCATAGCGGCGGCGCAAACGCCGACACGACACTTGACCGGGCTCCGGCCAGCTCTGCGCCCAGCCACGCATGCGACCATTGCAACTTGTGCGGCTCGGCGCCCCCGCCCGCGGCATCGCCGACCAATGTCGTTATTCAGCTCCTTACAAACCAACCATCGTACGCGCTAGAGCCGGCACCGACCATTCCGCATGGCGGAGTCGAAGTCACGCTGAAAGGTGCCCGAGGCCCTCCAGTCTTCGCCTGACGTCATTCGCAGCCGGCCCCAAACCGGCAAGCTCAACCGTCAATGCGACTGGAGACTTCCATGTTCAGAAAATCATGGCCTTTGGCCATGTTGGCGAAAATACTTGGACTTTCCACGGTCCTCGCGCCATCAGCCGTCCTTGCACACGTCACGCTCGAACAGCAGCAGGCGCCTGTCGGCACACCATACAAAATCGTACTGCGTGTGCCGCACGGCTGCGGTGATTCCGCAACCATTCGTCTAAGCGTGCAAATTCCGGAGGGTGTCATCGCAATCAAGCCTATGATGAAACCCGGCTGGCAGATCGCCGCAACGCGCGGCGCCTACTCAAAAACCTACAGCTATTTCCACGGCGCGAAATTCACCGAAGGCGTGAAGGAAGTGACCTGGAGCGGTGGCAAGCTGCCTGACGCCTTTTACGACGAATTCGTACTGTCGGCCTTCATCGCCGGCGAACTCTCGCCGGGCCAGATGCTGTATTTCCCGGTGGTGCAGCAATGCGAGCAGGGTGAGCATCGCTGGGTCGAGATTCCGGCGGCCGGCAAGCCCGCCAACGAGCCCGCGCCGGGCGTCATGCTGGTGCCAAAGAAGTAGGAGTTGGCCATGATTATCCACCGATCAATTGCCGCCGCCGTCGGCGTGGGTTTAACGCTTTTGCCGATCGCGGCTCGTGCTCATGCGCATCTCGATCATGCAAGCCCCGCGGTCGGCAGCACCGTGGCGCAGCCACCGAAGGAAGTCTCCCTCTGGTTCACCGAAGCGCTGGAAGCGAAGTTCAGCGCCATTGAGGTGCGCGACGCTCAAGGCAGGCCAATGCAAGCAGGACCCGCCACGCTTGCCCGCGACAACGCCGCGCAACTCCGCGTGCCGCTCAAGGCACTGCCCCCCGGCACCTACAAGGTGATCTGGCGCGTGCTTTCGGTTGACACCCATCGTACACAGGGAGACTTCACCTTCCGCGTCGGGCCTTAGCCCCGGCGCATCGAGGCCGTCCGGTGATCGCCGACCCGCTCGCGCTTATTCGTGCCGCGCATTTTGCGGCGACGCTGCTGGCGTCGGGAACGGTTTTTTTCGCGGCATTCGTTATCGGGCCAACTCGTTTGCCGCAGAATTTTCCGATCTTGCGCATGCGCATGAACGTGCTGGTCTGGACCGGACTCGCGCTGTCGGCTCTGACCGGTGCGATGTGGGTCGTCTGGCTCGCGGCGAACATTCTTGGCGAGTCGCTCGCCGAGGTCTGTCTCCATGGCGGAGCGTGGTCGGTGCTTGCCGACACACGCTTCGGATGGATTTGCTGTCTAAGGCTGGTGCTTGCCGTTCTTCTCGGACTTCTCGTGCTCGACCCGGCACAGCGCGCCTGGCCAATTGCCGTCGCGGCTACGTTTCTCGCTT
>DATBTA010000027.1:0-1692 GCA_036559505.1 Pseudolabrys sp.
GCCGGACATGATTGACGCTCTTCTCTTCGTATCGCCGACACCGTTCTCCCCCTTCGGTGTGATTGCCATGTGGGCAATCTTTGCGGTGGCGCTTTTGGCCGCACTCCGCCGGCGATTGAGACTGCGAACGTGGCGCATCGCGCACATGTCCCTCGCGGTGGTCGTCGTCGCAGGGGGTGTGATCCATGCGATGCTGGTCGAGGGGCCGATGGAGACGATCTCGAAGGCAGCCCTCTGCGCGCTGGTCCTCGCGGCGGCCATAAAAGTCATGGCTGGCTTGGTGAGGAGAATGCGAACGACGCCCCGCGGAGGGAGCCCTGCGCGACAGTAAGCTCAGCGGCGCACTACAAAATCGCAAACTCGGTATTGCGCCGGTCGGTCACAAGCATGCTGCCGGGATAATGCGTGATGCAGAATTCCGGCTTCACGGTTGCGATCACGGATTGCGGCGTGACACCGCAGGCCCAGAACACCGGCAGCTCGTTGTCGCGCACTTCGACGGCGTCACCATAGTCCGGCTTCATAACGTCCTTGATGCCGATCATCTCCGGCTTGCCGATGTGCACCGGCGCGCCGTGCACCGACGGAAACCGCGTCGTGATCTGCACCGCGCGGATCGCATCGCGCGGCGTCATCGGCCGCATCGACACGACCATAGGTCCGCGGAAGGGGCCCGCCTCGCTTGTGGCGATCGACGTGCGGTACATCGGCACGTTGCAGCCGCGCGTGATGTGGCGCAGCTCGATGCCCTCCGCCGTCAATGCTTCCTCAAACGAAAACGAGCAGCCGATGACGAAGCTCACCAGGTCGTCGCGCCAGAATTCGCGGATGTCCTGCGGCTCGGCGACGAGCTCGCCGTTTTTCCAGACCCGGTAACGCGGCAGGTCGGTGCGGATGTCGAGATCCTCGCCCAATTCGGGCACGCGCGGGTCGCCGGGCGCCGACATTCCGATCAGCGGGCAGGGCTTTGGATTGAGCTGGCAGAAGCGAAGGAAGTCGGCTGCCAGCGCCTGCGGCAAAATGGCAAGATTGCCCTGTACATTTCCCGGCGCGAGGCCGGCGGTCGGTCCGCGGTGGGTGCCGGCCCGGATCGCGCGCCGCGCCGTAAGGCCGCTTTCCTGATCCGCCGTCTGCTCTTTTCGTAGGGGGCTCACAGCCATTGACGCCATCCGGTCTGGTTGTTGCGGCCAAGTTAGCATTGCCGACGGTAGCAGGCCTGCCAAATCCTGAGGCAAGCATACGACCATGTGAGTTGGTATCCATCAATACGGAAATTGCGGTTGAAACTTGGTTCCGGATCGCGTT
This sequence comes from Pseudolabrys sp., assembly GCA_036559505.1. Lineage (GTDB taxonomy): Bacteria > Pseudomonadota > Alphaproteobacteria > Rhizobiales > Xanthobacteraceae > Pseudolabrys. The sequence goes on from DATBTA010000027.1 coordinate 1,306, forward strand.
TGCTAATGACAACAAAGAGCCCGGCAAGGGCCGGCAGGGGAGGGATTGGCGATGCCTTGTCATGCCATCAGGCATGCGGTGACCGCTCTTATGGTTGCGCGTTTCGCCAGCCGTGCTGCCGGCACGCGGGTAAAGGTGATGTTTTCCAGATCAACGGTTCGGGTTTGCGTCGGCGGGCGGATGTCGCATGCCGATCGCAACTCATGAGATCCAGAGGGAGGACTCGTAATGACTGAAAAATGGAAAGAAGAAGCGTGGGCGCAGGACTTCTGGTACAGCGGCAAGACCACGCGCCGCACGGTCGTCGGCTGGGGCGTGAAGGCCGCTGCGCTCGGCGCCACCATGCTGGTGCCTGCGCCATGGCAAGAGGCATTCGGCCAGGCCAAG
>DATBTA010000028.1:0-4622 GCA_036559505.1 Pseudolabrys sp.
CGGGATGCAGGCTGCCTCCAGCCTGTGCAGCCGCAACGTGGAGAAGCTGTACGGGATCAACGCACGCACCGCGGCGGTCATATAGCCTTTGCGCGCGAAGCGCTCGCCGACCCAGTAGCCGATGCTGCCTGCCTGTGCGACGCCGCGGCGAATATTGGCGAGCGTCAGGCCTCCCACCATCGCGTTATCTTCACTTCGGAAGATCAGAAAGGCATAAGCAAGGTCGCTGCGCTGATCCTCGGCATAGCGCTTGAGCCGCCGCCGAAAGGCGCCGCGCGAAAGATCGTCTGACGGCCAGGTCGGCTCCCATGGCACGAGGAAATTGCGGCTGGCTGCGCGTAAAGCAGCCCATTCGGCAAAGTCGCCGCTGTGCGGCGCCCGTAAAGTCACGCCGGCGCCTGTGATGCCCGGGATGATCTCGTTGAAGCTGACGGTTCGGAAGAGTGCCATGGACGTAAGGTCGATCGCGCGGTTCAGGCTGCGCGGCGAAACAGACTCTCAGCGATCGCGGCAGTGCTGGCAAGACCGTTGCCGGGTCCGAGCGCCGCGATCGCAGGCTTTGCGCGGCTGATCAACGCAGCACCGGCGGCGCGCGCGCTTGCGATCGTGACAGCGTCGACCTTCGCCACGATCTCGTCGAGCGGAATCGGTCTGCCATAGGCAAGCATCTGCCGCGCCAGTTGCCCGACACGCGCCTCGGAGCTTTCCAGCGCCATCAGCAGCCCTGCTTTCATCTGCGCCTTGGCACGATTGATCTCGGTGTCGTTGAGGGTCTCGGTGGCATTGCCGATCTGATCGATCACTACGCGCATCAGTTCTGGCGCATCGGCTTCGTCGGTGCCGGCATAAAGCGCGAACAGGCCGGTGTCCACGTAAGGCATGTGAAAAGCATGGATCGAATAACAAAGACCCCTGATTTCGCGCACTTCCTGAAACAGGCGCGAGGACATCCCGCCACCCAGCACGCTCGTGAATACCTGCAGACTGTAAAGCTGGTCGTCGCGCACCGGCAGCCCTTCCAGCGCCATGGCGATATGGACCTGCTCGAGATCGCGTGCCTCCACGCGCGTGCCGCCGCGGAAGTTCGCCTGTTCTGGCGTCGGCGCCGCGGGTCCCGTGAAGCCCGCAAACCGCTTTTCGACGTCGGCAACGATGGCGGCGTGGTCGACAGCGCCGGCCGCAGCGACGACCATGCCCGGAGCCTTGTAGTTCCGCGACAGATAGGCGCGCAAACGCATCGGATTGAACGAGCGCACCGTATCCGGGGTGCCAAGAATGGAGCGACCGACCGACTGCGACGGAAACGCCGTTTCCTGGAGCCGGTCGAACACCAGATCGTCGGGCGCATCTTCGGTCGCGCCGATCTCCTGCACGATGACGTTTTGCTCGCGCTTGAGCTCTTCCGCATCGAATGTCGGGTCCGAAAGAATGTCAGACAGCACGTCGATCGCGAGCGGCACGTCCGCCTTGAGCACGCGCGCGAAGTAGCCGGTTGATTCGACGCTCGTCGCCGCGTTGAGATCACCGCCGACGGCCTCGATTGCTTCGGCAATCTGGCGCGCGGTACGCCGCTTCGTACCTTTGAAGGCCATATGCTCGAGCAGATGCGAAATGCCGTGCTCGTCGGGCTTCTCGTTACGGCTGCCGGAGGCGATCCATATGCCGAGCGACGCGGTTTCGAGGTGCGCCATCCGGTCAGTAACCACCGACAGGCCGGACGGAAGACGAGTCACTTGCACAGTCATGCCGCTGCTCCTTCGCGCGCGGCACGCGAGGCCGACGCCACAAACCGTTCAACTGCCACCTGATCGGCCGGCAAAACCGTGACCCGCTCCTTCCGCTTCGGCAGGTCGGCCAGCCAGTCGGGCAGCGGCGGCTCGACGCCGCAAGCGGCCTTCACTGCGGCCGGAAATTTCGCCGGGTGCGCGGTCGACAACACCACCATCGGAACGGACGCATCACGGGTCTCCTTTTCGGCAACCGCCAGAGCGATCGCCGTATGCGGATCGACGCAATAATCGGCCTCTTTCATCCAGGCGCGAATTTCAGCGGCACACTCCTGTTCGTCGGCGCGATTGGCGCTGAACAGCGTGCGCAATTCCTTGAGTGCCTGCGCCGACACCACAAACCGGCGCGATTGCGCGAGCGAGCCCATCAACGTGCGCACCGAAGCTGCGTCGCGGCCAGTCGCATCGAACAGCAGACGCTCAAAGTTTGACGAAACCTGAATGTCCATCGACGGCGACATGGTCGCAACAACGTCGCGAATTTCGTAGGTGCCGGTGGCAAAGGTCCGCGCAAGAATGTCGTTGGTGTTCGTCGCGACCACAAGGCGATCGACTGGCAGCCCCATGCATGCGGCCACATAGCCGGCATAGACATCGCCAAAGTTCCCGGTCGGCACCGTGAAGGCGATTTTCCGATGCGGCGCACCGAGCGCCACCGCGGCCGTGAAATAGTAGACGGCCTGCGCCATGATCCGCGCCCAGTTGATTGAGTTGACGCCCGACAGGCGTACGCGGTCGCGGAAGGCGTGATGATTGAACATGGCCTTCACCAACGCCTGACAGTCGTCGAAGGTGCCTTCGATAGCGACCGCGTGCACGTTACTATCCGGGACGGTGGTCATCATGCGCTGCTGCACATCGGAGATGCGTCCGCGCGGAAACAGCACCACCACGTCGACCTGCCCGCTCCCCTTGAACGCCTCGGCCGCAGCGCCACCCGTGTCGCCGGATGTGGCCACGACAATGGTCGTGCGCTCGCCGCGCTGACACAGCGCGTGGTCCATGAGACGCGCGACCAGCTGCATCGCCAGATCCTTGAAGGCGAGGGTCGGACCGTGAAAGAGCTCGAGTACGAACAGGCTGGAATCGAGTTGAACGAGCGGCGTGGTCGCCGGATGACGGAACCCGCCATAGGCTTCGCGGACCATGCGCGCGAGATCGCCATCGGCAATGGTCCCGCCGACAAAGGGGCGGATCACGTCGACCGTGACTTCGGCGTAAGGCTTGCCGGCGAAACCCGCGATTGTCTCGCGGTCGAGCGCCGGCCAGGATTCCGGGACATAGAGTCCGCCATCGCGAGCGAGACCCGCGAGCATCACCTCGACAAAATCAAGCGGGGCGGCCTCGCCCCGTGTTGAGACGTAACGCATTGATTTCGCTTTATTTTAGGGGCCAAAGCCGCCCCTGAGCTCGACTGCACAGTACCCGCGAGCACCCATTTTCACAAGAAATGCTCAATAGCGCCCAAAGAGCCGGCGCGCGAGCCACGCCACGTAGACGCCGGCAAGCGCAAGCGCGAGGCCGAACCAGGTAATCGCATATTCAAGATGGTTGTCGGGCAGATGAACTTCGAGCTTGCCTGGTTTCGGCAGGCCGCCCGGCGGAACGGGTGACTCCTGATCGATATAGAACGGCGCTGCGGTCAGCCATTTCTTCGATGCGGCGATTGCATTGGAATCGCGCAGGTACCAAACATTGTCCTTGGCATCATCGGCGGGCGTGAAGGAGTCGCGCTTTTCCGGCCAGCGCAGGACACCAACGATATCGACGCTACCGTGCGGCGCGCCCTGCGTTCGCGTTGCCGGATCTTTCCGGTCGATCGGGATAAATCCGCGATTGACCAGAACAATGCTGCCGCCGGCAAGCTGCGCCGGGGTAAAGACCCAATAGCCTGGCCCCTTCACATCACGACGCAGGGGCGAGCCGGCCGTGTAAACCAGTGCCTCTTCGCCGTTGAGAAACTCGGCAGGAAATGTGACACGGCGAAATTCTGCGTCGCTCTCTTTCAGTATCCGCCAGGTGTCGCGCGGCGGCAGATCTCCCGGAGCTGCCCCAAGCCGCGAGTTCAATCTCGTGATCAGGTTTTCCTTCCAAACCTTGCGGTCGAGCTGCCACAGGCCGAGCCCACACAAGATCGCCACACCGGCAAGCGCGAACATGGTCGCGTCAAGCACGGTCGCGCGGCGCTTGCCGAACCCCTTCTTCACGCGTCACCCTTTCGTTCAAGCCGGCCTTCGGCAGCCTTGTGATGATACTGCAGCGCGATCAACAGACCTTTGAGCAGACGCAGCGGCGCAAGCGTCACGAGCAGAATCAACGGCAGCCAAAGCAATGCGTGCAGCCAGTACGGCGGCTGAAACAGCACTTCGGTGATCAGGGCGGCGAAAACGACGATGCCGCCGCCGATCAGGATGACGAACACTGCGGGGCCGTCGCCGGCGTCTGCGAAGCTGTAGTCAAGCCCGCAGCGCTCACAGGCCGGACGCAGCGCCAGGAAGCCCTGAAACAAATGCCCCTCACCGCAACGCGGGCAACGCCCCCGCAGGCCGCGGCCGATTGGCAAATTCCCCGGCGATGCTTGATCGATCATGGCGCTATACAGCCATCAAAACAAAAGGGCGGCGTGATGACGCCGCCCTTTTAAGGAAATATCTGCCTTGCTCACTCCGGATGCGGTGCGCCGGATCCCCACACATATATGCAGGCGAACAGGAACAGCCATACCACGTCGACGAAGTGCCAGTACCAGGCGGCGAACTCGAAGCCGAGGTGCTGTTTCGGCGTGAAGTGGCCGGCCAATGCGCGCAGCAGGCAGACGATCAGGAAGATCGAGCC
>DATBTA010000029.1:0-1743 GCA_036559505.1 Pseudolabrys sp.
ATTCGGTCCAAGGTGTTCTCGCTCGAGACCCTCGACATGGGCAGCGCGGCCAAGATCGCTCCGGCCACCAACACGACGCAGAGTCGCGCCACAGCGCGTCCTGCACGTGCAGCGAGTCCCCGTTTCTCGGTCACGTCCATCGATCTGATTCGGCAAAAGATTTTTGCCAAGCCCCAAGTCCGTCTCGCGCGAATCATATGCCGAGACGTTGAATGAACTGCATCTAATACGATTTGTTCCCAAGACGGGAAAAATGCGGCGGTTATATGATTTGCCGGTGGATAGCCTAGATGCGTTCGCGGAGGGGCTTGATTGACAATTCGCTCGCAAGCTTGTCGAGCTGCGAGAGCAATTCCGGTGCAAGCGGTAACCCATGGTGGAGTCGGTCGGCGTGGCGCTTCGCACGCTGCTCGCCTGGTAGCCTGACTGTATGACCGGGCAGCGGCTTAGTGTCGCGGAGCTCGCGGATGTGGCGATCGACCTCAGCCTTGAACTGTGCGAGCGGCTGAAACCGGCCCGGATCGAGAGCGACGACGAATTGACCGGTATTTGTGATCCTATCCGGCTCGGCGTTGAAATCGACGCAGTCCCTGCCGAACAGTGCGCCGTTGAGCGTTCCGGCGAGAAGACCAAGAGTAAGCGCAAGCCCTGCTCCCTTGTAGCCTGCCATTGGCAGCAGCAGCGCCTCGGCGCTTTTGTGCGGGTCGACAACGGCCGCGCCGGTCTTCGGATCGATCATCCAGTCGTTGCGCAACGGCTTGTTCTGCAAACGATGATTCTTGATGGTGCCGTACGAGACGATCGATGTCGCAATGTCGAGAACGATCGGTGGCTCCTGACCGGCCGGTATAGCAATCGCCAGCGGGTTTGTGCCGAGCAAAGGCTCCGCACCGCCGGCGAGCGGCATGTGGTTGGCATTCGCGACGGCCGAATAGATGCCGACCATGTCGGCTTTCAGCGGCAAGGCTGCATAGACACCGGCAGCCCCGGCGTGGCCCGACATACGGCAGCCGACCCAGGCGACACCGCATTCGCGTGCGAGCTCGACCGCCGTCTCTGCGGCACGCGCGACGACAAGATGACCCATGCCATTGTCGCCGTCGACGAGCGCCGTTGCGGGAGCGCTGCGATGCACGGTTATATTGGGACGTGGATTGGTCGAGCCGAGCTTCAGCCTCTGCACGTATTGCGGCAGGCGAAAGACGCCGTGTGCATCGGCCCCGACCAGATCCGCCTCAAGCATCAGTTCCGCGATCCTCGCCGCGTCATCCTTGGGCACGCCCACTTTGATCATCGCATCAACGATCAGACCGGTGACGGCCTTGGTCGGAATGCGCACGCCCTTGGTCGCCTGGACATTCATGCTTTCCCCAACAGAACTTGAGCGCGCGTACTCAAAATCGTCACCTTGTCGGCATCGGAGATTTTCAGGTCGCGCACGTGCTTTACACAGTCCATCATGCCCATATCGTATGGATAGTCGCTACCCAGCATGACACGATCCGCGCCGACATGCTCGATCATGAATTCCAGCACCGGCGCTGAGTGCAGGATGGTGTCGTAGTAAAAGCGTTTGGCGATACCGACCGGCTGTTTGGCAATATTCTTCTTGGGTTCCGGCCGCACATGCCACCCGTGCTCCCAGCGGGCCGCCTGATAGGGCGTGAAACCGCCGCCATGCGCGAGCACGACGGTCAATTTCGGATGGCGGTCGAGCACCCCGCCGAAATAAAGGCAGGCCGC
>DATBTA010000030.1:0-11800 GCA_036559505.1 Pseudolabrys sp.
ACAAGCTGGCGCGCCCGCGGAAAAGAAAATCATCGGCGGCGGTGATTGCCGAGGCGGCGGCGCTGTCGGCGGGCGACCTGATCGTCCATGTCGAGCATGGTGTCGGCAAGTATGAGGGCCTGCGCACCGTGACGGTGAACGAGGCGCCGCATGACTGCCTCGAACTACTCTATGCGGGCGGGGACAAGATCCTGCTGCCGGTGGAGAACGTCGAGCTGATTTCGCGCTATGGCGCGGAGAGCGGCGAGGGCGCCCTCGATCGCCTGGGCGGCGGCGGATGGCAGTCGCGGAAGGCGCGCGCCAAGAAGAAGATCATGGACATGGCGGACGAGCTGATCCGGCTCGCCGCCGAGCGCGAGCTGAAGCGCGCGCCGAAGACGGATACGGCCGACGGAATCTTCCGCGAGTTCTCCGCGCGGTTCCCGTATGAAGAGACGGACGACCAGCTTTCGGCCATTGAAGATGTGATCAAGGACCTGACCTCGGGCAAGCCGATGGATCGCCTGATCTGCGGCGATGTCGGCTTCGGTAAGACGGAAGTCGCTCTGCGCGCAGCCTTCATCGCGGCAATTGGCGGCAAGCAGGTCGCGGTGGTCGTGCCGACGACGTTGCTGGCGCGCCAGCACTTCAAGACGTTTTCAGAGCGGTTCCGCGGATTTCCCGTGAATATCGCGCAGGCCTCGCGACTGGTTCCGGCGGCTGAGCTGGCCAAGGTGAGGGTGGGCCTCGCTGACGGCACGATCGATATCGTGATCGGCACGCATGCCTTGCTCGGCAAGAACGTGAAGTTCAAGGATCTGGCGCTGCTTGTGGTCGACGAAGAGCAGCATTTCGGTGTCGCGCACAAGGAAAAGCTCAAGACGTTGCGTTCGGAAGTGCACGTGCTGACTCTGACCGCGACGCCTATCCCGCGCACGCTGCAACTGGCGCTCACCGGCGTCCGGGATCTGTCGATCATTGCGTCGCCACCGGTTGACCGTCTCGCCGTGCGCACATTCGTCTCGCCATTTGATCCGATCACGGTCCGCGAGGCGCTGCTGCGCGAGAAATACCGCGGCGGCCAGGCCTTTTATGTCTGCCCACGCATCGAGGATCTCGCCGGCGGCAAGGATTTTCTCGACAAGAACGTTCCGGAAGTCCGCGTCGCGGTTGCGCACGGGCAGATGCCGGCCACCTCGCTCGACGACATCATGTCGGCCTTCTACGACGGCAAATACGACGTGCTGCTCTCGACCACGATCATCGAATCCGGTCTCGATATTCCCACCGCCAACACGCTGATCGTGCACCGAGCGGACCGGTTCGGGCTTGCGCAGCTTTATCAGCTGCGCGGACGGGTGGGCCGCGCGAAGTTGCGCGCCTACGCGCTGCTGACGCTGCCGACCCAAAAGCCGATCACGCCGCAGGCCGAGCGCCGGCTGAAGGTCCTGCAATCGCTCGACACGCTCGGTGCGGGCTTCCAGCTCGCTTCGCACGACCTCGATATTCGCGGCGCCGGCAATCTGCTCGGCGAGGAGCAGTCGGGTCATATCAAGGAAGTCGGGTTTGAGCTTTACCAGCAGTTGCTTGAGGAGGCGGTCATGAGCCTCAAGGCCGGCATCACCGCGCCGGTCGCCGATCGCTGGTCACCGCAGATCACCATTGGAGCAGCTTTGCTCATTCCGGAAGACTACGTGGCCGATCTCTCGGTGCGGCTGTCGCTTTACCGGCGGCTCGCCGACATCGAAGACGAACGTGAGATCGATGGCTTTGCGGCGGAGCTCGTCGACCGGTTCGGCAAGCTGCCACAGGAAGTCGAGCATCTGCTGCAGGTGGTGGCGATCAAGGCGCTCAGCCGGCGCGCCAATGTGGAGAAGGTGGAGGCGGGACCGAAAGGCATCGTGCTGTCATTCCGTGACAACGTTTTCGCCAATCCGGAGGGGCTGATTGCCTTAATTCGCGAGCAGGGCTCGGGTGTCCGCATGCGGGCCGATCCGAAGAATCCGAAGGGTCAACAACTGGTGTTCTTCGACGAGTGGCCACGACCGGTAGACCGCCTCAAAGGCACCACGGGCGTGCTGCGCCGGCTGGCAAGCATCGCCGAGCAGGCTAAGGCCGCCTGACGCTCAGTGCGGCATGCGCAGAACGGGCTTGATGGTCTTTCCCGACGCCGATTCCTCTGCGGCGCGATTGATATCGACGAGCGGATAGAACGTGATCATTTTCTCGACCGGGAAACGGCCGGCGACGATATGGTCGACGAGCAGCGGTATGAACTCCTGCGGCACGCTGTCGCCCTGGATTACGCCACGCACGGTGCGGCCGTTCTGCAAGAACGGCATCTCAAATGATGTTTCAGTGCCTTTGCGCGCGCTGCCGAGCAGGACGCAGGTGCCGGCCGGCATCAGGCAATCCACCGCCTCGCGGAACACAGGTGGAAGCGCCGAGGTTTCCAGCGAATAGCGTGCGCCAAGACCGGTAATCTTGCGAATCTCGTCGAGGACATCGCTACGGTTGGCGTGATTGATGGTGTGCGTCGCACCGAGCGTACGGGCGAGCGCCAGGCGATGCTCGTGCACATCGACTGCGATGATGGGGTCGCAGCCGGTAATCTTGGCTGACATCAGACCGGACAGGCCGACGGCGCCGACGCCGAACACGACAAAACTGTCGCCCGCACGCGGCTTCATTACGTTGAAAACCGCGCCGGCGCCCGTTTGTCCGCCGCAGGCGAGCGCGCAAACGTACTCGATCGGCGCATCGTTGCGGACTTTCACCGCATAGCGTTCGTTGGCGATGGTGAAATTGCCGAACGAGGACTGCTGGAAGAAGGCGCTGTAGACCGGCTTGCCGTCCTTCGAATGCAGCGTCGAGCCGTCGGCGCGGGTGCCGTTCATCTTCAGATCGAAGGCGTGCAGGCAGTAGCTCGGCCGTTGCGATCTGCAATTCGGACATTCGCCGCACCACGGATAAGCCATCACCACATGGTCGCCCGGCTTGAGCTTTGTGACCGCATTGCCAACCGCCCGCACGATGCCGGCGCCCTCGTGGCCGAAAACCTTGGGAAACTTGGTCGGATAGTAGGCGTCGCGGCCGTGCAGGTCGGTGGCGCACATGCCGCTGGCCACGACTTCGACCAGCAGCTCGTCGCTGCGCGGATCGCAGAGGTCGAGTTGCTCGACGTTGAACGTGCCGGAGCGCTCATGCACCACGGCAGCGGTGATCTTCATGAGCGGTCCTGGAGCTACTCGGCGGCGTCGGCCGACTCGGACAGACGCGCAATCGCTTCGGCAAGATCTTCCGGGGCCTGCGCCCCCGAGATCGCAAATTTTCCGCCAAGGATAAAGCAGGGGACGCCCTCGATCCCGGCTTCCTTGGCGGAGAGCGCCTCACGCTCGACCTCGGCGGCGTCCTTGTCGCTGGCGAGCGCCTCGCGGATATCCTCGGCATCAAGACCGACGTCGGCCGCGGCCTGTACCAACACGGCGTGGTTGGTGAGATCGGCACCTTCGGTGAAGTAGAGGTCCATCAACTTTTGCTTCATCTCGGCGGCCTTGCCGATACCTTCCGCCCAGCGGATCAGGCGATGAGCATCGAGCGTGTTGGGCTGCCGGCTGATCTTGTCGACGGCATAGGTCAGCCCTTCGGACGCCGCCGCAGCGCGCACGCGCTGCGCGATACCGTTGTAGCGCTCAGGCGAACCGAACTTGGTCGTTAAATACTCCTCACGTGCGATGCCTTCGCGCGGAATCCAGTCATTGAGGAAATAGGGCCGGTAATGCACTTCGACCGGAATGCCGGGGTTGAGTGCGATCGCTTTCTCGAGGCGGCGCTTGCCTATAAAGCACCACGGACAGACCACGTCGGAAACAACGTCGATGCGGACCGGCTGAGGATTGGCCATTGGGGGCTCCCTTTGCCGGGAGCCTAAGCCGCTGTCTATTCGGCCGCAACCATGCGGCTGCCCACGACGCGCATCATCAGCGTATCGAGGGTGTCTCCAGCTTTCAGCGTCGCCAGGGTGACATTCGCCGCCGGCGGTTCCTCGCCTTGCGGCGCAAGGATCATCCGTTTCAGCGACATAGCGAGGCGGCGGACGGTCACGTGGGTGCTGCGCAGATCGGTCTGTGTGAAGGCGACCAGAATGGCGCCTTCCTCGTCACGCATCGCAAAGTCGATATTGCGGATCAGCCGTGACATCAGCCGCGCTGCATCGAGACTGGCACGCTCGTCGAGGTCCTTCCCGAATGAGAAGCGCGCAACAGAAAGCGGCATGCTGCGGTCAGCCGCTTCGCTGATCGCCATCTTCAGGTCATGCCAGAATGAATCCCGTGTGAGGAGACCGCTTTGCGGGTCGAACACGCCATCGGTGTCGAGCGATCTGAGCATGCGCTTGAGCCGCGCCTCGAAGGCGCGCAGGCGAACCAGCGGAATGATCCGCGCGACAAGGCGCGCCGGGTCGGCGGCGACATGTTCGATGTTCGGCAGGGCATCTGCAAATTCAGGTGGCGTTTCACCGATCACCGCGACCGGAATATCACGGAAACGCGGCTCCTGCGCCAGTACGGTCAGGAAGGCCTCCACCATTCGCGGAGAGAAGCCGTCGCCGACGACGATGCCGTCAATGTCGCGCATGTTGAGATGGCGCGCGGCTGCTTCCACGCTCAGCGCACCGGCAACCTTCACACGCTCGCCCATGGCGACGCTCAGCGTCGGGTAAAGGGGCCCGCGGCCGGCAATCAGGACAGTTGCATCGACGAGCGCGTCGCCGACCGGCAGCGCCGGCAACTTGCCGTCGTGCGACGTGAAGAGCTCGATCCGGCGCAGAACGGTGGCATGCAGCGCGCGCACCCGCATCGCGAACTGCAGGCGCGCGAGCAGGCGTTCAACAGGCAGTGTGGCGTCGGCCGGCATCGCGATCGGCACGGCTGCATCCTCATCGCCGCATACGCGGGCAATGACCGGCACGATAGGGCCGCTCACGGTGGCGACCTGCAGGCACAGCATGCGGGCCGAAGCGATATTGGCCGGCGCGCCCGGCTCGGCGATGACGATTGCGGCGGGTTTTACGGTGACGAAGGCGGCCGGCGCATCGGCCCATTTGGATTCGACGATTGGAAATGCACCTGCCGTGCTCAGCGCTTCCACCAGCTCGGTCGCTGGTTGTTCGGCGACCACGATCAGCGGGCCTTGCAGCGACATCCGGGCGCACGCGCAGTTTGAGGGTGGCGCGAATCTAGTCGAGCGCTGTTAATACCCCGTCAACGAACAGTCGAAACTACGCGGCGTCAGCGCCGCCACGCTGGCGAAATGCTCCTGATATCAGCGCATTGGCGCCTTGCGCATCGAGCGCGGCGGCGACCGCTTTTTTGTCCTGAGCGGCGCCGGCGAGCCGCTGTCCGAGCGCGCGATCGGGCAACGCGACGACGGTTGCGTCGGGTGCTGCCTTTTCAAGGCAAGCGTCGAGGTCGTTTTGCCGCACGCGATAGCCGCCAATGCTGACGATGTTAGGAGGCGGCACGGTGATCGCAATCGTCTGGTTCGATGCGTCGAGCCGGCAGGCATATCCGCTGTCAAAGTAGCCGGCGCGGTCGGGCGAAAGATGGAGTGCGTCCGCGCCGGGGGGGAACGCGGCCGCCGGGACCATGGGGCCGCGCAGCAAAAGCGTGCCCGTCCCGCTGCGCGCCGTTTCGATGACCGTCATCGCACCAATCGCGCCGCGCGGCACGCTGATGACCCCGTGCGGAATAGGGAGTGGAAGTTCGTTCGCGTTTCGCCCTGCAGCGACGATTCCGGTTTCTCCGAAACTCGACACATCGACCACAGTCAGGACGCCCTCATAGGGTTTCGCAGCCATCATCCGTTCTGGCGCGCGCCAAAGCGCAACAAGCGTGCAGGCTTCGCCGCCAAGAAGGCCTGCCGCCGCCATTGCGGGCAACGCAGCCGCAGGCAGCGCCATTGCGTCAAAGTCTGTCGCGTTGCGCTGCGCGCCAAATGTGAGTGGCTCGAATCCATGATGCAGATGCAACGTGCCGCCTGACAGAAGCCAGGGCATCAGCGTGAGCGCGAGACCCGCGAATGAGCCAACCGGGACCGTCGATAGCAGGCGCGCATCGGATGCAATTCCGCTTTCCAGCACAACGGCGAGTCCGCCGCTGATGAGTTCAATATGATTGCGCGCCATCGGAATTGCGCCGCGCGCATCAACACCGAAAGTGATGGCTGCGACATGCGCGGCCGCGGTGTCCGGGCGAACAGACGTGGCAGAGAGATCGGCGCCACCCGGAACGAAGGCGTCGTCGAGTGACACGATCCCGTCAGGCAAATCCCGGCCGAAGCCAAAGATATGACGAACCGGAAACAGAGACGCCGCCGTATGCATCGCGATATCCGCATGGGCAACGCCGCCGGCGCGGGCGCATGTCACGATCGCTTTCGCGCCGACGCGGCCCAGCGCGTCAACCATGTCGCGGCGGCGCCAGAGCAGCGGTACGGGCGCGGCAATCATGCCGGCGCGCAGAATTCCGAGAAAGGCAACAATACTGTCGACCGTGTTGGGCAATTGCATCGCTACGACGGCGTCGGTCGGCAGGCCGAAAGAACGCAGGCGTGCCGCGACCGCGGAAATTGCGTGATCCGCTTGCGCGTAACTCAGGGTGCGCGGCTCGCCATCGGTGAAGCTCGTGCGGTTTGGCGGATCAGCAAGCGCGGGTGCATCGGGGTGACGGACCCCGGCGCGACGAAACAGATCGTCGAGGGTCGTGGTGATGCCAGATGCCCGGTTGATCTCGCCGAGGATCATCGCCAGCGCCTCAAGGCCTGAGGTCCTTCTGCCACCACGTTTCCGGCAAATAGCCGAACAGGGACGTTCGTGAGGGATGCGCGATTCGCGCCCAGCGCGCCACCCATTGCACGGGCGGAAAATAAAGCGGCACCACATAGAAGCCCGACAGCAGCACCCGATCGAGCGCGCGGGTGGCGGCGACGAAATTCTCGCGGGTTGTCGCACCGAGCATCGCGCCGATCATGGCGTCGACGGCCATGGATTTGACGCCCATATAGTTGCGGCTGCCCTGTTGATGCGCCGCGGCGGAGCCCCAGTAGAACAACTGCTCGTTGCCGGGCGACAAAGATTGCTCCCAACGGTACTCGATCATGTCGAAATCAAAAGCGATGCGGCGGCGCTCGTACTGGGTGGCGTCGACGTTGCGCACACGTGCCTCGATGCCGGCACGCTTGAGATTGCGGACAAAGGCGAGTGCGACGCGCTCCTGATCGCGCGTAGTTGTGAGGATCTCGAACGACAGCGGTCGCCCCGTCGCGGTATGCAGCAGTTGGGTACCCTTGAGCTCGTAACCCGCGGCCTTGAAAAGTGTGAAGGCACGGCGGAGCACAGAACGGTCCTGTCCTGAGCCGTCGGTAATGGGCGGAGACCAGGCGCCGTCCATGATGTCCGCCCGCACGACGCCCGGGACTGGAGCCAGCAACTCGCGCTCACGCGCATTGGCCGGCACGCCGTGCGCCGAGAGATCGCAGCCGTCGAAATAACTCGCGGTTCTCTTATAGAGACTGAAGAAGTAGGTGCGGTTGAGCCACTCGAAGTCGAACAGCTGCAGGATCGCTTCACGTACGCGGACATCCGAAAAAACCGCGCGTCGCGTATTGAACACCAGGCCCTGCATGCCTTTGGGCAATCCGTAAGGCAGGTCTTCCTTGACGACGCGGCCCTCGCGCATTGCAGGAAAGTCGTAAGCGGTCTGCCAGCGCCCAGGATCGGTCTCGACCCTCAGATCGTAGAGCCCTTTCTTGAACGCCTCGAAATGCGTGTTGCCGTCGCGATAGTAGTCGTAACGGATCGTATCGAAATTCCAGAGCCCGCGATTAATGGCGAGATCGCGTCCCCAATAGTTCTTGTTTCGTGTGAAGGTGACGCTCTCGCCGGGTTTCACATTGCTGACAGTGTAGGGTCCGCTGCCAAGCAGCGGGTCGAAGCTGGTGTCCTCGAATGTATCGGCGTTGACGGCGTGCTTTGCCAGCACCGGCATCAGTCCGATGATGAGGGGCAATTCGCGGTCGTCAGCGCCGGAAAGGTCGAAGCGCACCGTGCGCCCATCGGTCGCCTCGGCCTTGTTGGCCTTGATGTAATAAGTGCGGAAATTCGGCCGACCTTTGTCGCGCAACAGCTCCCAGGAAAAAATCACGTCAGCTGGCGTCACCGGCTTGCCGTCGGCGAAACGGGCCGCCGGATTTATTCTGAAACTGACGTAGGAGCGTGCGGCGTCTGTCGCGATGCCATCGGCCAGCAGGCCGTACAGTGTGAACGGCTCGTCATAGCCGCGGGCGAGGAGGCTTTCGACGACGTAACCCCGCATATGGGCAGCCGGCAGTCCTTTCACGATGAAGGGGTTGAGGCAGTCGAAGGTGCCGAGGACGCCTTGCGTCAGATGACCGCCTTTCGGCGCCTGCGGATTGGCGTAAAGCGGATGGCTGAAACCCGGCCCCCATGCCGGTTCCCCGTGCATCGCAATGGCGTGAGCCACTCGCTGCGCATGCGCCGGCCGCAGACCGAACGCGGTCGCTGCAGACAACGCGCCGAGCACGACGAAACGTCGCGATGGGCGCAAAGCGGTCCCCGCTTGGGCAGTCGAGGGCGGCGCGAGTGTCGTGCGAATGCGATTCGGTCCGGTTTTGCAGGAATTTATCATAAGGCGACAGGGCCAGGACGGGCCGCATTTTCAGCGCATTCGTGGCTTTATTGCAGAAGGGAATTCGGCTATCAGGCGTCACGCTGCCGCCGTATTTGACCCGGAGAGAGCCGGGCAACCAGCGGCATTTCGGGGGCGTCATTCGCCGCGGACGGAAAAAACAAGGGAACAGTTACAATGGATTATCGGACCGTATCGGTCCGGCCGTGGGGCCGGGCGTTGACCGCCACCATGGTCATGACTTTGGCAGCAACGCTGTTCGCGAACACAGCCTCTGCGCAGCAACCGCAGCCCAAGGCGGCTCCAAAGGCCGCGCCGAAGGCGCAGCAGCCGGCCCAGCCATTGCAGCCGGCGCAGCCGCAGCAGCAGGCTGCCGAGCAGCCGCAGCTGATGTACTCGCCATGGATGAAAGTGTGCGGCCAGGGACAGGACACGGGCAACAAGAAGGTTTGCGTCATCACCAAAGATGGCCGTCTCGAAAACGGAATGCCTGTCGCCATCGTCCAATTGTTCGAGCCGGAAGGCGAGCCGAAGGTCCTGCGGGTCACGGTTCCGCTTGGCATGCAGCTGGCGCACGGCACGCGGCTGCTCATCGACCAGCAGCAGCCCGTGCAGCAGCCCTACAAGATCTGTTTCCCTGTCGGATGCATGGCGGATTACCCCGTCACCGACGACATGATCGCCAAGTTGAAGAAGGGGCAGAACATCGTCGTGCAGGCGATCAACATGCAGGGCACGCCGATCAGCCTGCCACTGCCATTGAACGATTTTGCCAAGGCCTATGACGGGCCGCCCACCGATCCGAAAGCCTTCGAGGAGCAACAGCGCAAGCTCCAGGAAGAGCTGCAGAAGAAAGCCGAAGAGGCGCGCAAGAAACTGGAAGGCCAGCAGAGCCAGGCCCCGGGCGCGCCGGCGCCAGCCCCAGCCCCGGCACAAAAGAAATAAGCAGTTCGACCGGAAAAAAGATCAAAGGCGCGGCCTCGAGCCGCGCCTTTTTTGTTTGAGCCTTTCGGTCAATGAACTTGCGAATTGCGCGGACGGTAGTCGCCGCTGTCGTCGCGCACAAAAACCTCGGCGACATCCGGATGACGGATCGGCTTGCCTGATGTATCAGGCAGCAGATTCTGTTCTGACACGTAGGCGATATATTCGGTTTCCGAATTTTCAGCGAACAGGTGATAGAACGGCTGATCCTTATGCGGCCGTATGTCGGCAGGAATCGACTGCAGCCATTCCTCCGTGTTGTTAAACACCGGATCAATGTCGAAGATGACGCCGCGGAACGGATGCACGCGGTGCTTCACCACCTGGCCGATCTTGAACTTGGCTTCTCGCATCTTGTCCATTCGGATTCTCAGGAAGTCACAAGCCGTAGCGTTTGCCCGCCTCGGGGTCCTTGGCGGCAACCAGTTTTGCGAGATCGAGGAGCACTTTCGCCTGTTTCCAGGTGGCGTCGTCCTGCATCTTGCCGTCGATCATGACGGCGCCGGCGCCGTCAGGCATAGCGGTGACGATTTTTTTGGCGAATGCGACTTCGGCCGGATCGGGAGAGAAGACCTTTTTCGCGATGTCGATCTGCGACGGATGGAGCGACCAGGCGCCGACGCAACCCATCAAAAACGCGTTGCGGAATTGCGCCTCGCAGCCGGCAGGATCGGCGAAGTCACCGAACGGGCCGTAGAATGGCTTGATGCCGGCGGGGGCGCAGGCATCGACCATCTTTGCGATGGTATAGTGCCAAAGATCCTGCTGCGATGACGCGCGCGGTGCATCGCCTTGCGCGTCCGACAGGACCTTGTAGTCGGGATGTCCACCGCCGACGCGCGTCGTCTTCATAGCGCGAGAGGCGGCAAGATCCGCCGGCCCGAGGCTCATGCCGTGCATGCGCGGGGAGGCAGAAGCGATCGACTCGACATTGTTGACGCCTTGCGCGGTCTCCAGGATGGCGTGGATCAGGATCGGTTTCTTCAGTTGATGCCGCGCCTCGAGCTGCGCCAGCAGTTGGTCGAGGTAGTGGATGTCCCACGGCCCGTCGACCTTCGGCAGCATGATCACGTCAAGCTTGCTGCCGGCGGCCGCGACGATCTCGGTGATGTCGTCGAGCGCCCAGGGTGAATTGAGCGCGTTGATGCGCGTCCACAGCCCGGTCGAACCGAAATCGGTTGCCCGCGCCATCGCGATAAAGCCGTCGCGCGCCGTCTTTTTGGCGTCGACCGGAATGGCGTCTTCAAGATTGCCGAGCACGACGTCGACCTGTCGCACGAGTTCCGGCACTTTCGCCCGCACTTTCTCGATGTGAGGCGGCACGAAATGAATCATGCGCTCCAGCTGCACCGGCAATTCGCGCAGCGGCGCAGGTGCGCCGACGGCGAGTGGAGTAAAGAACTGACGTGGAAGTTTCATCGGCATCCTCAAAACCCGGCCTGCCGTTTAGAGGAATGCAAAGGCTGCGCCAAGTGCCGCAAAGTGCCGTTAAGTTAACGAGGCTCGCGACGCTTCTTTTCGGCGTCATCCCACGCGGTCAAAGCCTGGAAATCCGGCACAAAACCGAGCCCTTTCTGGGCGTCCGTCGACAGCACGGACTGGGACGTCACCACATCGACCAGTGCCGGTGCGTTCTTCAACGCGCGACGCAATGCGCCTTCCAGTTCCGACGGCTTTTCGACTCTTTCTCCATGCGCGCCGAGGGCGCGGGCGAGGCCCGCGTAATCTGAATGGCGCAAGGTCGTGCCGACGACGCGCCCGCCATAATTCATTTCCTGGTCGAGGCGCTCGATGTTCCAGGCGGCGTTGTTCGACACGATGAAGACCACTTTCGCGCCGTGCCGGACAGCGGTGTCGATTTCCATAGCGTTGATGCCGAATGCGCCGTCGCCATTGACCGAAATGACCTGCCGGTCCGGCATGGCAAGGGCTGCGGCGACTGCGAAAGGAACGCCAACGCCAAGGCAGCCGAATGCGCCCGCATCCATGTACGTGCTGGCGGCCAGCCCGGTGCGTGCGAAGCTCAACAGGTCACCGCCATCAGCGATTGCGATGTAGTCCTTCGGGGCCGTGGCGGCGACGGCGTCAAAAATCACACGCGGATGAATTTTGCCGTCGCTGCCGGTCGTCGG
>DATBTA010000031.1:0-26168 GCA_036559505.1 Pseudolabrys sp.
ATGATGCTCTACTGGTTGCAGCTGACCGGGCACAGGCCCATCGCGCTGATGGGCGGTGGCACGACACGTGTCGGGGACCCATCGGGAAAAGACGAAAGCCGCCGGATTCTCACCGACCAAATGATCAATGACAACCTCACCGGCATCCGGGCGATATTTTCCAAATTCCTGAAATTCGAAGAAGTTGGCGGCAATGCCATCATGGCGAACAATGCCGACTGGCTGAACAAGCTAAACTACATTGATTTCTTGCGCGATGTTGGCCGGCATTTTTCGGTCAATCGGATGCTCTCTTTCGATTCCGTCAAGCTGCGTCTCGATCGCCAGCAGGAATTGTCGTTTCTCGAATTCAACTACATGGTCTTGCAGGCATACGATTTCGTCGAGCTGAACAAACGTCACGACTGTATCCTTCAGATGGGTGGTTCCGACCAATGGGGTAATATCGTCAACGGTATTGATCTTGGCCGCCGCATGCAGAGCGTGCAGCTGTTCGCCCTGACCGCACCTCTGATCACGACATCGTCCGGCGCCAAGATGGGCAAGACCGCAGCCGGCGCGGTGTGGCTCAACGCCGATCAGGTGAGTCCGTACGATTATTGGCAATACTGGCGTAACACCGAGGACGGCGACGTCGTGCGCTTCCTCAAGCTCTTCACCGTCTTGCCGATGAATGAGATTGCGCGCCTCGCGTCACTCAAAGGTAACGAGATCAACGACGCAAAGAAGATCCTCGCCACCGAAGCAACGGCGCTGGTGCATGGCCGCACCGCCGCCGATCAGGCGGCAGAGACAGCGCGGAAGACCTTCGAGGAAGGCGCCACATCCTTGTCCCTGCCGACAGTACCGGTTTCGCAAAAGGATCTGTCGGCCGGTATCGGCGTGCTCAACGCCTTCGTGCTGGCCGGCCTTGCAGCATCGAATGGCGAGGTCCGGCGCGCCATCGGCAACGGTGCGGTCGCCGTCAATGACGCCCGTATCACAAGTGACAAACACGTGATCTCCAGCAAGGACGCCACGCCGGATGGCGTCATCAAGCTGTCACTTGGCAAAAAACAGCACGTGCTGCTGAAACCGCACTGATTAGCGCGAAGGCGGAATAAAGTTTTGATCGTACGCGCCCGGCGACGGAGCGAACTTCGGATCGAATGTCCCAGGCGACGGAACAAATTTCCGAAGTAGGCCGGGCGCGATCGCACTGACCGGATTGACCGTGACCCTTGGCGCGCCAGGCGGGCCGACCGCCTCGTAGTTGATGCCGAGCAAACCTTCTTTATTGCCGGCGCCAAGGAACAGGCCGACGATCGGTATCTGCCCGAACATATTGTTGAGACCGTAGAATGGAACGAACGTGCCGCGGAGGTGTACCTCGTCTCTCACGTAATCAATGTTTCCTTCGACGGTCGCGCCGACCAAGGGGCCGCGCACAATCCCGTCGCGAATGGCCATTTTGCCGGGAAGGCGCGTGAACTCGGCGCGCATCTCGCTGAAGTCGACGCCGGATGTTCCGGGGGCACCGGGGCCACCGGGCGAGTTCGGAGCCCCGGATACAATCCTGTCCAACGCCGGCTCGCCGCGCACCACAAACCTGCGGATATAAAGAGTGCCGATCTGCGGCGATTGTTCCTGGGTCGGCGGGTCCATCGCCATCCACATCTGGCCGCCGTACATGCGCGGATACATGTCCGTGAACCGAAACAGCGCGCCCGCATCGTCCGTCTCAAAATAGATGACCTGGTGATTGTCGCGCGAACGGATGCGCAGGTCGCCGTTGAATGGCGTGTCGCGGCCGATCTTGCTGGCCATGGCGAAGCTACGGATGTGACCGTCGCGGCGAGACATCTTCAAATCTAGACCGCGTAAGGTTTCGCCATTGTGGCCGGCGACCGTGCCGACCTTTACCTCTAGATCCAGATCCACCTGCTTTTGTCTGCCTTTATCCGTCAACGAACCGGCCATTGACGACTTCACAAAATGCCGCCCGTCGTAGATGTCGCCGCGCATGGAGACATGCAGCGCGCCGTCGGAAGCGCGGTCGGCCTTGAGCGCCACCCTGTCGCCTTCGGACAAGGCGAATACCGGAAAGTTCGCGGAAACGATTTCGTTCGTCGAGCCGTCGAGTTCAACCGAACCACGGATCGTGGCCCCTGAACCGTCAATGCTTAGGTCGTCGATGCGGACGCTCTTGGGCGTCTTGAGCATTTTGTAATTCGCGCGCGCGGCCCGACCGGCCGGCTTCGTCCAGCCTGGAAAAAGATTGTCGATTTTTACGGGCGTGAGATCGGCCTCGACATTCAAGCTTTCGTCTTTTCCCTCATCATTGATCTTGCCGGTGACCTTGATCGGGATGGCGCCCGTGATTGCATTGCCGATATCCATGCCAAGCCGGCGACGGGCAGCCTCGTCGATGACCGACTGCATGCGTAATTCGGCATCCGAATCCCCTTTTTGCTTGCGCAAATCAATGGATGCGGGCGTGCCATTGACCTTGGCATCGCCTCTGATCTGATATCCATCCCCCGACGCCGCAACCTTGAGCGTCTGCGCCTCGATTCTCTGACCGAGCAACATTTTATCGGCAGCGAAGTTCGTAAGATCGGCGTTGATCGTGTACGAAGACGAGTCGTCCGACATCGTTCGCGCGAGTGCCAGCCTTACGGCAACCTGCGCCGTAACTGTGCCGCGGGTGGATGCAGGGTCGAGCGATAGTCCGACAATGTCACGCAAACCCTCGCTGGAGAGCAGCACCACGGCTGCCGGCACGGAGCCGTCGATCCGGAAATTCGCCCGCGCAGGTGCCGGCTTGGGATGGGTGTCAGGCACCTCGAAAATGCCGCCGGCAATATTGAGCCTGCGCCCCGGAGCAACCTCAACCGTCCCTCGCCCAACATTGACAGTTGCGGCGCGGCCCCTGATCCGCACGGTTACATCGGCATCGCGAATGGCCGGCAGGCTCGTGATCGGACGCAATGTCGTGCCACTTGTCTCAATGTCGACCGAGAGGCCATCGTCGGGCATCGGCGGCCCCTCGTGTCTGAAATTAGCCGCCGCCGCATTTCCCGCGATGACAATGCGCTCAACCATGCCGTCCGAAACATGGGTCTCAACCCACGAACGCACGTCCGCTGCCGCAAAGATGGGCCAAATGCGCTTCAGCGCATAGACAGGCATGCGCGTACCCGCGACGCCGAAAGCAAGATGTAGCTCCTTGCCGCCATAGTCCAAGCGGCCTGTAAGTGCGAGGCCGATATTGTGTGAGGTGCGCGTATCGATTCGACTGACATCGCCTTGCTCGAGGTCGATCCGTTTGCGGTTCGTATCGACCTTCAGGCGCATAGCCACTCGGTTGAGCGCTACACCCTCATCGTCCGATGATGCTCCCGGAGCAAGAATAACCGGATCAATGACGGAATCACCGCGCGTAAGATTGATCAGCCATGTCCCAGGTTGCTCCTGTGGCGCGTCCAGGGTCGCGCGCATAGTAAATTGATTGCCGCCCGACTGAACCTGAAAAGGAACAATCAGATTACGGCGCTGATTGTCCCAATTGAACCTGAAGTCCGCTCGATCAATGGTGAGATTGACTTTGTCGTTGTTTCTGTCGACGACAGTTCCCTTCTCGGTGAACAATTGGCCCTGAACGACTTGGGGTGTTCCGTCCGCCAGAACGTCAGCACGCACGCTCGCCGACACCGGAAGATCGATATCGAAATCTTCGGTATTGAGTCGCAGCGCGAGTAGAATGTCATGCATCGACACCTTGCGCGCTTCGATACCGAGCGCGCGTACGCCGTCAGTCAGCGGACGCATCGCGGCGCTCAGCACCCAGGGCCGTTCGGGATTGTCAGATTCAAGCCGAAAGATGACACCGCCCCGCCGTGGCCGGGTCAGGCTCGCGTTGATGCCCTCGAACGTCCAACGTTTGCCATTGCGCCGATCGTCAACGACCAGATTGCCGTTTTTCAGGCCCAGCTCACGCAGATCGTGGCCGTCGAGTCCGGTCTGCCCGAGCGCGTCGATCCACGCCATGATGCCCGCGAGCTTCTCGAACTCTGCACGCAACGCGCCCTGCGGATTAGTGGAAGAGGCCGGCTGATCGGCAGAAGAAATATTGCTGTTTGCCGTGGCGGTCGCGATCGGCCGCTTGTCGGCTCCGGCAAAAACGGTCAGCCGCCCATCGGTTTCGATCCGGACGGCCATTTCCGCTCCGACGAGGTTGAGACTCTGGGCACGCAGCTGGCCGACCATCAACCTTCTGCCGGAGAGGCCGACTTCGGCTTTCGGGGCACTTGCGACAATCGTTCCGTCAGCATCGCGCACCACGATGTCGCGGAGCCTCAGTGACGTACGGCCCTTTTCGTCGCGCTCGAGCTGAGTGCCTCCAACGACAACGGAATGGCTGCCGCCGAAGTTTTCCTCGATCGCTGCCTTAAGCCATGGGGTAGCCAGATCGAGCTCGATCGGGCCGCTCGACAGACGCCACCACAGGCCAAGGACTCCGACGATCGCCAAGAAGACGCAAATCGCTGCACTGAGAAGCAAGCGCCTCACGAGCGGTCTGCGAAACAGATTGGAAACAGTATATCGCAGGCCAAACCACGGCCGTCGCGCCAAGCGATGCATCACGCGGTGACGATACGGCGCGCGCCCTACGGCCACAGCATGGTGGACTCGATGTCCGCGCTGGTGTCCGTCGCTTAGCATGCGTTAGTCGCACCCCTTCTTGTCTGACGCAGCGCGCGTAAAGCAATGCCGGGCAGGCAAACGACCGCTGCGGCCTCCGGCGCATGTATATGGAACCTGTTGCGCCCCTCCGACGCAAATGGCATGTGCGACATTGACCGCTCGAAAACGACGAAAGGAAGGCACATGGGCCGCGAACTTATTGCGGGTGCGAAGGCTCCGGCCTTCACCCTCAGCAGGGACGGCGGCGGCAAGGTTTCACTGCGTGATTTCAAGGGAAGCAAGCTCGTCCTCTACCTCTATCCCAAGGCCGATACGCCCGGTTGCACGAAGGAGGCGATGGAGTTTTCCCGCTTGCGCGCTGATTTTGCCAAGGCCGGCACCACCATTCTCGGCGTTTCAGCGGATCCGGTAACAGCGCAGGACAAATTCAAAGCCAAGCATCGCCTGTCCATCGCACTGGGTTCCGACGAGACCAAGTATATGCTGACCGCGTATGGCGCCTGGGGTGAGAAGTCGCTGTACGGGCACAAATTTATGGGTGTCCTGCGGAAGACATTTCTGATTGGCGCGGACAGCCGCATCATCCAGATTTGGCCGAAAGTTCGCGTGCCTGGGCATGCCCAAGACGTTTTGCTGGCTGCACGCAATGCGTAATCCTCAGCAATCGCTGAAGAATCCCAGCGATAGCGCATTCCGATTACCAGTTTCTTAACCATATCCGATTGATATCGGCTCCGTCTGCCAGCGGCTTTCAACGGCTGCGCGGAGTTTTGATGTCGCATTCGTTTTCGACGTACCATTCGATTTCCGAGCAAGGCATGCGCCACGCGCATCCGCGCGCATCCGCCGCGGCCATGTCGCGCCACGTCCAGCGCAGCCACAAGGGCTACACGCTCACACATGCCGGCCACCAGATCCGGATCGGACCAGTCGCGTTCTGGATCGTGGTCGGAGCGCTGGTGGTGATGGGTGTCTGGTCGATTGCAACCGGAACATATTTCGCGTTTCGGGAGAACGTGCTCACGCGACTGATCGGCCGCCAGGCCGAGATGCAGTTCGCCTACGAGGACCGCATCGCTGAGTTGCGCGGGCAGGTGGACCGGGTCATGAGTCGTCAACTGCTTGACCAGGAGCAGTTCGAGCAGAAGCTAAGCACGCTGCTGCAGCGGCAGACAACCCTGGAGCAACGCACCAATGCCCTCGGCGGCGAGACATTGACGACCGGCACGATCAAGCCTTCGCGCGTCGCGCCGCCTGGAGCGGCCGAAAAGACACCGCGGCCGTCGCCGATCAGCGACACGGTGATCTTTGTCGCCCCACCGGATCGTGAGGCGCGGCTCCATTCGCGCGAACTTCCGGCGGCGGCGACCCAGATCGCGGAACGCACGACCAGCGGTGGGCTGACCGGCGTGCTCGCGCGCATTGCGCTATCGCTGGACAAGGTCGAGCAAACGCAAGCGTCGTCTCTCACAAATCTTGAAGAGCGTATTGATACGAAGGCGCGCCGCATGCGCAGTGTGCTCGCGGATCTCGGGGTCGATCCGGTCAGATCGCGAGGCGACGGGCCGGTTGGCGGGCCGTTCGTTCCGATGAAACCGCCGCAGGCCGGCGCCGGCGCCTTCGAACGTCAACTTTATCGCGTAAATGTCGCCCGCGCACAGATCGACCGTTACACACACACATTGGTCGCTGTGCCGGTGCGCAAGCCAATCATCGGGGAGGTCGACATGAGCTCTCCGTTCGGCATGCGCATGGACCCGTTCCTGGGCCGGCCCGCTGTCCATACCGGCATCGACCTGCGCGGCGATACCGGGGAGCCGGTCCGTGCGACGGCCACCGGGCGCGTGACGATCGCCGGGCGCGAGGGCGGTTACGGCAACATGGTGGAAATCAATCACGGCAACGGGCTCGCAAGCCGTTACGGACACCTGTCACAGATCGGGGTCAAGGTCGGTCAATTCGTCCGCATCGGTGAGACCATCGGCAGGATCGGGTCGACGGGGCGATCGACCGGGCCCCACCTTCATTATGAGACACGGGTTAACGGCGAGGCTGTCGATCCGCAGAAATTCCTGCGTGCAGGCCTCAGGCTCGGCGAAATCTGACACCGGCCACGACTATTCGACGTCCTCGACCTGGTCAGGCCCGCCACCGAAAGCCTTCTGGGCCAGCGCTGCCTGCATGAATTCATCGAGATCGCCGTCGAGTACGCCGGCCGTGTTCGACGTCGACACGCCGGTTCGAAGATCCTTCACCATCTGATAGGGCTGAAGCACATAAGAGCGTATCTGGTGGCCCCAACCGATGTCGGTCTTGGCCGCCTGCTCGGCCGCTGCCTTCTGCTCCCGCTTCTTCATTTCCATCTCGAACAGCTTCGCGCGCAGCATGTCCCAAGCCATGGCGCGATTGCGATGTTGTGACCGGTCGTTCTGGCACTTCACCACGATATTGGTGGGGATATGCGTGAGACGCACCGCAGACTCGGTCTTGTTCACGTGCTGACCGCCTGCACCGCCTGACCGCATGACATCGGTGCGCACGTCGCTTTCCTTGATGTCGATCTTGATTCGGTCGTCGACCACCGGGTAGACGGTGACGCTGGCAAACGATGTGTGGCGCCGCGCGTTCGAATCGAATGGCGAAATGCGAACCAGGCGATGCACGCCGTTCTCGCTCTTGAGCCATCCGTAGGCATTGTGGCCCTTCATCACCACAGTTGCCGACTTGATGCCGGCACCCTCGCCTTCCGTCTCTTCAATCCATTCGACTTTGTATCCGTGGGCTTCGGCCCAGCGCACGTACATGCGCGTGAGCATGCTCGCCCAGTCCTGGCTCTCAGTGCCGCCGGCGCCGGCATGCACCTCGAGATAGCAGTCATTGGCATCGGCCTCGCCGGACAAGAGCGCTTCCAGCTCCCGTCGAGCCACCTCGACCTTCAGGCGCTTGAGCGCGGCCTCCGCCTCGCCGACGGTCTTGTCGTCCTTTTCCGCTTCGCCGAGTTCGATGAGCGTGAGCTGATCCTCGAGCTCCTGCTCGATACGGCCAATCGCCTTGAGCTGATCGTCCAGCGCGTCACGCTCGCGCATCACGCGTTGCGCCCGCGCCTGATCGTTCCAGAGATTGGGGTCTTCCGATTCTTTGTTCAGTTCGGCGAGGCGTCGGGTTGCGGTGTCGACGTCAAAGATGCCTCCTCAGCAGCCGCACGGACTGCTTGATTTCCTCGACCAGGTTCTGGGTTTCCGCGCGCATCGATTCGTACCTCACCGCAGTTGTTCCGCATGTAGCGTTCCTGAACTTGTGCTGCAACCCTCAAGGCACCGCGCGGGCGATGCCGGCTTGATGTTGCCATCAAAAGCAAAACCCCCGGCACATCCAACCGGGGGCTTCCGCGACAATCCGGAGGTCGTTCAGTACAGCCCGCCGGTGCCCGAACGAACGGCGCGATCGGCATCGGGACTCACGCCGGCGCCCCATGGGCGCTCAACGTCCCTTCCATCACCGCTGCCGACGACAGAGTAACCGTCCGATGGCGGTGCGGTGCCGGGCTTGAAGGCTTCGAGAACCGCCCGCGCGGTTTCTGGACCTGCGCGCGCTCCCGTCTTCGCGTCGACGCGAATGAGCTTGATGCCGGGCGGAACGCGGAACGGTACGGCCGGCTTGTCGGCAAGCGCGACTTTCAGGAAATCCTTCACGATCGGCGCCGCAAGGTGACCGCCGGTCGCCCCGCGCCCGATGTGACGCGGTTTGTCGTAACCCATGTAAACGCCGACGACGATGTCCGGCGTGAAGCCGATGAACCAAGCATCTTTTTCGTCATTCGTGGTGCCGGTCTTGCCGGCCACCGGTCGTCCGACATCCCGGACCACGGTCGCCGTGCCGCGCTGGACGACACCCTCCATCATCGATGTGATCTGGTAGGCCGTCATCGGGTCGAGCACCTGCTGCCGCCTGTCGACGAGCGAGGGCTCGGGCTGATTTTCCCATTTCTTGACACCGCAGCCGATGCACTCGCGCTCGTCGTGCTTGTACACCGTGTGTCCGTAGCGGTCCTGAATGCGATCGACGAGGGTCGGCTTGATGCGCCGACCGCCGTTATCGAACATGCCGTAGGCCGTCACCATGCGCAGCAACGTCGTCTCGCCAGCACCCAAAGAGAATGAAAGGTATGGAGGCAAATCGTCATAGACGCCAAACCGCTTGGCGTAGTCGGCAATCAACGGCATGCCGATGTCCTGCGCCAAACGAACGGTCATCACGTTGCGAGAATGTTCGAGACCGAAACGCAACGTGGACGGGCCGTAGAATTTCCCTTCATAGTTTTCGGGCCGCCAGACACCGATGCCCGGACCTTGATCGATCTCAAGCGGCGCATCGAGCACGATGGTCGATGGGGTATATCCATTGTCCAATGCGGCGGCATAGACAAAAGGCTTGAATGACGAACCCGGCTGCCGCAGCGCCTGCGTCGCGCGATTGAACTGGCTCTGATCGAAGGAGAAGCCGCCAACCATCGCGAGCACACGACCGGTCAACGGATCCTCGACGACCATCGCGCCGGAAATTTCCGGCACCTGCCGCAAACTGAATTGACCTTCGGTCTTCGCAGGCTCGACGTAGACGACATCACCGGGGCTGACGACTTGGCTGACTTTCGCCGGGACCTTCCCGCTGGTCTTCGCCCATTTGAGGCCATCGAGCGGCAGAATGCCGATGGTGCGCTCCTTGCTGACAAAGCCGCCGGGCTCGCGCCCGGGCTGCAACCCGATGCGGGCCGACTGATCACTGACTTCCAGCACCGCGGCAAGCCGCCACGGCGCAACGTCGGACAAAGCTTTAACTTCGGCAAGCTTGACACCCCAGTCGCCGCCGATGTCGATCTTCGTTACCGGTCCACGCCAGCCTTGGGTTTGATCGAAGCGCACCAAACCCTCGATCATGGTCTTGCGCGCCAGGACCTGCAGCTTCGGATCAAGCGACGTACGGACCGACAGTCCGCCTTCATACAATTTCTTTTCGCCGTAGCGTTCATAAAGCTCGCGACGCACTTCCTCGGCGAAATATTCACCTGCGAAGGTTTGCGCGCTTGTCGACTTGCCCGTGACGCCGAGCGGGGAACGCTTTGCCTTCTCCGCATCAGCGGTTTTCACAAAGCCGGCCTCTGCCATGCGGTCAAGCACCCAATTGCGGCGCTCGATTGCGCGTTCGCGTTGCCGGAACGGGTGATAATTACTCGGAGCCTTGGGCAGCGACGCGAGATAGGCCGCCTCCGGCACCGTCAACTCGTTCACCGCCTTGTCGAAGTAGGTGAGCGATGCGGCTGCAATGCCATATGCACCGAGGCCGAGATAAATCTCGTTCAGGTAAAGCTCGAGGATTTTGTCCTTGCTGTAGGTGCGCTCGATCTTGAGCGCGAGCAGCGCCTCCTTCATCTTGCGCGCGACGGAGAGTTCGTTCGTCAACAGGAAGTTCTTGGCAACCTGCTGAGTGATCGTTGAGGCCCCCTGCGGCCGCCGGCTTGAACCATAGTTCTGAAGATAGTTGACCGCAGCGCGCGCGATGCCGGTGAAATCCAAACCGCCGTGCTCGTAAAAATTTTTGTCCTCGGCGGCGAGGAACGCATTGATCACCATCTTAGGAACCGCCTGAATGGGGATGTAGAGCCGCCGCTCGCGCGCGTATTCTGCGACCAGCGAGCCATCGGCGGCGTGCACCCGAGTCATCACCGGCGGCTCGTAATCCTGCAGCTGCGAATAGTCCGGCAGGTCCTTGGAAAAATGCCACAGGAGACCGGCGGCCGCCGCCACGCCCACCACGAACAAGATGGTGCCGGCCGCGAACAGGAAGCCGAAGAAGCGCAGCAAGAGCTTCATGACCGAATGATCCCGCTTCGTGCTTGGTATTTTATCACTACCCGCCCGTTCATGCCCGGCAAGGGGCCATCGCCCTGTGTTTGCTGGGTTTTATGTTGAAACTGAGGCCGGTCGCTCATCTAGCGACGCCCTCCACCGGCTCCTGCCACCCGCGGCGTAAAGAAGGTCTCGACCGCCTTGACCACGGCCTGGGCTGTGCGCGCCCGCCAGGCTGGCGAATTGAGCTGCTTGAGGTCGTCTTTCGTCGACATGTAACCGAGTTCGATGAGCACCGAGGGTACATCCGGAGCTGTTAACACTTTAAATCCGGCCGACCTCAGCGGGTGCTTGTGCATGCGAGCCGCACTCTTGAGCTCATCAACGACCGTGCGGGCAAATTGCATGGAGAACGTCTTGGTTTCGCGTTGCGCCAGGTCGACGAGAATATTGGCGACGTCATTGGGTTCGGCCGTCAGGTCGACGCCGGCAATGACGTCAGCTTTGTTCTCCGCCTCGGCAAGCCTTGCCGCCTCAGCGTCGGAAGCGGTCTCGGAAAGCGTATAGACGGTAGCACCTTCGGCGAGACCTTCTTTTCGCGGCAAAGCGTCGGCGTGAATCGAAATGAAAAGCGCGGCACTGCGCGTACGCGCGAAGCGCACGCGCTCGGACAATGGGATAAAGCTGTCGTCAGAGCGCGTCATTGCAACGCGGTATTTTCCACCGCCTTCAAGCTTTTCGCGAAGCGCCTGCGAGAAAGCCAGCACAATATCCTTTTCCAGTTCTCCGCTGGACCCTTTCGTTCCATTGTCGATACCGCCGTGACCCGGATCCACGACGATCAACGGACGCGCATCGCCGTCTGCCTTGACCGGCGGCTCGCTTGGTTTGGCCCCGGTATTGTGGGCAGGTCGCGTTTGTAGCGAAATGTTTCGCATAAAAGCGGCGCGATCGATTGCCGCAAGGTCGAGGACCAGCCGGGCCGGTTGGCCTTCCGCAGCATCCAGCACGAAAGCTTTTTCGATGCGCACAGGCCCCTTGGTGTCGAGCACGATGCGCGACCCACCCTGCATGATCAGCCCGTAGCGAAACGCCTTGACCAAGCCGCGGCTCTGGGCTCCGGCCTTGGCCGGCAGCTTGAAATTCACTTGCGGGAGGTCCACGACGACTCTGTAGGGATCGGCGAGTGTAAAGGCTGCGAGGTCGATTTTCCGATTAATGTCGACCACAAATCTCGTCTGTTTATCGTCCCCACCGATGCGCAGGTCGGTGGCGATGACCTCCTGCTCCACTGCGGCCGCAAGCGCGTGCTCGGTCACAGCACCCTCGGCCGCCAAGCCGGCCGAGTCGCTGAGCAGCGCACAAGCAAGAATGCTGGCGATGGCAATCGCGCGGGCTGTCACGAATCCGAACCCTTGATAACGCGCTTTTTTAACCCATTAGGGGGCGTTTCGGTTAACGGAACTTGAGCGTTGGCATAATTCCCCGCACCACTGTGGCCTAACTGCAAACCTTCCCTTGCCAGTAGGGACGCCGGGCCGTATGTAGGGTCCACTTATGGTTAGAGTTCCGGTTGTGCCGTGTTCGGGCCCCGGCCGCTTAGGTCCAGTACCGCCTCCCGAGGAGGTCGGCGGACGGCCAAGTGAAACGAGCCGAAACCCTTGTGAAGGCACCCGGATCAGCGCGCGGCACGCAGCCGTTCGCGACCTGACTGTAAGAGAGAAACCTCGGTTCGCCCCTCCAGGTGCGGCCGCAGCGATACGGGTCGCAAGTTTCATGCTGCCACTGACGCAGCAAAGGTATTTTGAGGTTCATAACCCACGCGCCGCCATCATGACGGCGCGCGATGATATGCGCCTTGGCCACGCGGCCCTTCCCTTCAACACCTATCAGGCCGGTTCCCCGGACATTCGACTTGCGCTGTCTGCTATGCGCGAGCCCGTGGGAGTTTGCGGCCCAGTGAGATTTTCCAATGGCCGACAAAATGTTGATCGACGCGACCCACCCGGAGGAGACCCGGGTCGTCGTGCTACGCGGCAATCGCGTCGAGGAATTCGACTTCGAGAGCGCCAACCGCAAGCAGCTTCGCGGTAATATCTATCTTGCCAAGGTCACACGTGTCGAACCGTCACTACAGGCGGCGTTTGTGGACTATGGCGGCAACCGCCACGGTTTCCTCGCGTTCTCGGAAATTCACCCGGACTATTACCAGATCCCGGTCGCTGACCGGCAGGCGTTGATCGCCCAGGAAGAACGCGACCAGCGCGATGCCGACGCCGAAGCGGAGCGTCGGGCGGGACGCCGTGGCCGCCGCCACCGTCATCGTGGCGCCGAGCGGCATCGCGACCGCGACGTCGTGCAGAGCGAGCCCGTCTCCGCCGAACAGGCTGCGGCCGAAGCGAGAGAAGCTCCAGCAGCCGACAATGGATTTGGGGAATCGACGCAGGACCAAGTCGCGCAGGCGACAGATTATGTTGCTGAGTATCAGACGGCACAGCCCGAGTTTGCGCCCGACACTCAGGAACATGAGCCTGCCGAGATGTCCTCCAGCGAGGAGCCAGCTCCGCCGGCCGACGCGCCGCTCGAGACGATCGCCGAAGGCGAGCAGCCATCCGCCGCTGCCGAAGGCGCCCTCACCGCGGACACGACGTCCGAAGAAGCCCCGCATCATTCCGACTCCCCCGCTGTCGAAGCGGCGGAAAACGGTAACGGCGAGGAGCATCCCGACGACGAGGCGGTTGAATCGATCGGCGGCGCTGACGCCCTCGAAGAGGTGCAGGAGAGGCTTCCGCGATTCCGGCGCCAGTACAAGATCCAGGAAGTGATCAAGCGCCGGCAGGTGATGCTGGTTCAGGTCGTCAAGGAAGAGCGCGGCACCAAAGGTGCGGCCTTGACAACGTATCTCTCGCTCGCGGGCCGTTATTCGGTGCTGATGCCGAACACCGCGCGCGGCGGCGGCATTTCCCGCAAGATCACGTCGGCCGAAGATCGTATGCGGCTGAAGGAAATCTCGCAGGAGCTCGAGGTGCCGGAAGGCATGGGCGTGATCCTGCGCACCGCGGGCGCAAGTCGCACCAAGACCGAAGTCAAGCGCGACTTCGAATACTTGCTGCGCCTGTGGGAGACGGTGCGCGACCTCACGCTCAAATCGACCGCCCCGAAGTTGGTCTACGAGGAAGGCTCGCTCACCAAACGGTCAATCCGTGACCTTTACGGCAAGGACATCGAGGAAGTCATCGTTTCGGGCGAGGAAGGCTACAAGGAAGCCCGCGAGTTCATGCGGATGCTGATGCCTAGCCACGCCAAGAACGTAAAACATTACAAAGATACGCAACCGCTGTTAACGCGCTACGGCATCGAAAGCCAACTCGATGCCATGTTCTCACCGGTCGTCCAGTTGCGTTCCGGCGGTTACATTGTGATCAACCAGGCCGAAGCCCTGGTTGCGATCGACGTGAATTCGGGCCGCGCAACGCGCGAGCACCACATCGAGGACACCGCGCTCAAGACCAATTGCGAAGCGGCGGACGAAATCGCACGGCAACTGCGCCTGCGCGATCTCGCTGGCCTCATCGTCATCGATTTCATCGACATGGACGAGGGCCGCAACAACCGCACGGTCGAGCGGCGCCTGAAGGAAGCGCTCAAGCACGACCGCGCGCGAATCCAGGTCGGACGCATCTCCCATTTCGGCCTGCTCGAGATGTCGCGCCAACGCATCCGCACGTCGGTGCTGGAAAGCTCAACCGAAAAATGCCCGGTGTGCGGCGGTAGCGGCCACGTACGCTCGGTGTCGTCGGTAGCACTGCAATTGCTGCGCGCCGTCGAGGAGATGCTGATCAAGGGCGCAACGCACAATCTGATCGTGCGCACGCGCGCAGAAGTCGCGCTTTACGTTCTCAATCACAAACGCGCTCATCTTCGCGCGCTCGAGGAGCGTTTCCGCATCACCATCACGGTGTCAGCCGATCCGGCGGTAACCGGGCAGCAGTCCTATGTGATCGATCGCGGCGAACAGGTCCACACCCCCGAGGCAGCGCGCAGTCTTGCCGCCCAGCAGCCGCAGATTCCGGTCTCGGCAGACGAAGCCGAAGAAGACTTCGTCACCGCGGATGAGCAGGAAGACGGTCCCGAACTCGCGGCAGCCGAGCCGGAGGGCGAAGCCCATCACGAAGGCGGGGAACGTGAAAGCGGCCGCAAACGCCGGCGCCGGCGCGGACGCGGGCGCGGCAGCGAGCCGCGCCGCGATACGCAAGAATTCACGCACGACACTGTCCCCGAACATACCGTCGCCCACGAGGATCATGACGGCGGCTTGCCCGAAGAAGACGGTTCGGGACAGCAACAGTCAAATCAGGAAGGCGATCAATCCAGCGAAGCCGAAGCCCGCGAGGGCGCGCGCCGCCGCCGCCGGCGTGGGCGCCGTGGTGGCCGCCGCAACCGGCAGCGCAACGGGGAGAGGCCGCCCTTCCAAGGCGACGCAATACCTGAGTCCGACGCTCCGCGACCTGATGAGAAATCACCCTATGAGAGCGAGCCTGTCTATGCTGCGCCGGTGGAGCATCACCCTGCCCCGCCGCCCGAAGAACCGACGGCGGCTGCAAGCGAGCAGGACGTGCGGCGACGCCGTTCCACTATTCGCGAGCCGGCAGCCTTCGCCAGCGAAAACGGGTCGTCGTCGCCTGCAAATCTGGCGCCGCCCACGACGGTCGTCTCCAGTTCGGGAACGGATGAGCAGACGGCTCCCAAGCGCGGCTGGTGGGGCAAGCGTCTGCTTGGCGACAAGAGCTAGGCACCTTTGAAAAGGGTAAAATCCTGCCAACGAGAACGCCAGCAAGCCTGCGTCCCTGACATCGAGAAGCGTGCTATCCTGATCCTGCATCGACACCGAAAAGGAGCCGATCCGATGCTGCGAACTCTTGCCATCGCCATCATCCCAATCCTGCTTGCGGCAACGCCGTCCGCAGCAGTCACATCGCAGGAAAAAATGGAGACGTGCAAAGTCGGCGCCGAAAGCCAGCAGCTTCAGGGCACGAAGCGTTCCGCGTTCATCAAAAAGTGCATGGCGGGGGGAAATTACGAGCCGCCGGCGCGTAAAAACGCGGCGAAACCGGAACAGAAAAAGTAGCCGAGGCCTACCGCTTGCTTGCCGTTGGACCGGATGCAGGCCGCTCCAATGGTTTGACGTCGAACGAGCGCATTTGGCCGCGGCGAAGTACTTCTATCGTTGTAGCGCGCTGGATCCGCTCGCTGTTGAGGATGCGGATCAGATCGTCAGCGCCAGTGATAAGCAGACCATCAAGCCGCACGATTGTGTCGAAGCTCATCAACCCGGCGAGCGCGGCGGGACCATGCGGCTCGAGCGCGGTGATCATTACCCCTGACGCATTCTCGATACCCGCGGCCCGCGCCTGCCGGCGGGGAACGGCCGTCGTTTGCGCTGATATCCCGATATGGGCGCGCCGAACGCGACCGTGCTGGATCAGTTCGCCGAGAACAAACCTGGCGGTGTTGCTTGCGACAGCGAAGCAGATGCCCTGCGCGCCCACGATGACCGCCGTATTTATTCCGATGACCTCCCCTCGGGACGACACCAGCGGGCCTCCGGAATTTCCTGGATTGAGGGCGGCATCGGTCTGGATCACGTCCTCGATCAACCTGCCTGTGCGCGAGCGTAAAGACCGTCCGAGCGCCGAAATCACGCCTGCCGTCACGGTGGACTCGAAACCAAGCGGATTGCCGATCGCAACGACCAGCTGGCCGCGCCTGAGCAATTTGGAATCACCGAGCGGCGCGCTCGGCAGATCGCGCGCCGAGCCTGCGCGCAACAGCGCCAGGTCGGTGTCGGAATCCTCGCCCAGGCTGCGGGCTTCCATCAGGTGGCCGTCGGCATCTTGCAGTCGAATGTCCTTGGCACTCTCGACCACGTGGCTGTTGGTCAGCACCAGGCCATCGGGAGCAATAATGACGCCCGATCCGACGCCGGCCGGGCGGCCGTTCTTTGCGCGCACTTCAACGCGCACCACAGCCGGGCCGACAGCATCGGCCACCGAGGTGACAGCATTGGAATAGGCGTCGAGGATTTCAGTATCACTGACGGACGGGGACGCGGCTTCGCCGGCGTCCCGGATTTCGGGCGACGAGGCAAAATCGAGCATTGGCGTGTTGGGGTTAAGTGAATTGGACAGTGATGTAGGTATCGCCAACCGCAATGAAAAGATGCCCCCGGCGCCTGCGCCGTCATTTCCGGCCGTTTCGGGGTCGGTTCAACGCGATTCAAATTGACTGGTTTCGTTTAACTTTCATCAAGCGTGCGGAGGTAAGGTGCTACGGGAACAAGTCAATTTCGCCTCAAAGGCCAAATGCGCAAGGCAAAGCAAGTCCGCAACGGAGCCCTTTCCGCAGTGGAAGGCCGGCGCGCCATTATCGTAATGGCGGCGCTCACCGGGCTGTTTTTCCTCGCCGCCTTCGTGACCGCGGGCTCTTTTCTCTCCACCGATCCGCAAGCGATGAACTCAGTATCAAAGGTAACCCCGCTGCCCCGGACCGAAGGGGGCGAAGCCGCAAGTCGCGTCGCCTCGATCGTCGTAGAAACTGCCAAAAAGGGCCGCTGCGAGGAACGCCGGTTCGACAACCGCACAGGCAAAATGGTGTCGGCCCATTACGTCAACTGTGATGCACGGCTTGAACCGGAGCGCGACACCACGCCGTCGGAAAATATCAACCGCGAGCGGATCCGCGCCATCCTCGGTGCGTTCAAGAAATAGCTGACCGCAAATTCAGCGGCTCTGCATCTATCGTCGGAGCCAGCTAGTGATACGCCCGACGGCCTCGTGCATCTCGGCGGCGGATCCGGCGTAGCAGAAACGCACGAAATGTCTTCCGTTCACCGGATCGAAGTCGATGCCCGGCGTTGCGGCAACGCTCGCCTCGTTGAGCATGCGTTTTGCGAAATCCAAGCTGTCGGCGGAGAAACTCGAAATATCCGCGTAGAGATAGAACGCCCCATCGACCGGCAGAAACTTATCGAGGCCGGCTTTCGGCAGGCCGTCCATGAGAATTCGCCGGTTCTCTTCATAGCCATGCTTGACGGCTTCCATCTCTTCGCGGCCATCGAATGCGGCCTCGGCCGCGACCTGCGCCAGCGTCGGCACCGAAATCGCAAGATTGCCCTGCAGACACTCGATCGAACGGACCAGAACCTCCGGCACGACCATCCAACCAACACGCCAGCCGGTCATGCAGAAATATTTCGAAAACGAATTGATCACCACAGCACGGTCCGACACGTTGGCCGCGGTTTCGGCGGCAAACGCATAGTCGAGTCCGTGATAAATTTCATCGGAGATGACCCGGATGCCTTCCGCTTCGGCGACTGCGATCAGCCGCGTGAGCGCGTCCGCATCCATCATGGTGCCGGTCGGATTGGCTGGACTTGCAATCACGACGCCTTTGAGCGGCTTGCGCTGGTGCGCCGCGAGCAGTGCTTTTGCAGACAGAGCCCACCGCGTTTCAGCGGATGTCTCGATGAGCGCCGGCTCGCAGCCGAGTGCCGAGAGTATGTGGCGATATGGCGGATAGCCGGGATTGGCCAAGGCGACACGGTCGCCCAGCTCGAACAGTGACAGGAAGGCCAGAATGAACCCACCGGAAGATCCAGTGGTCACGACGACACGGGCCGGATCAAGAAGAAGATCGTAGGCATCCCTGTAGTGGCGTGCGATACGCGCGCGTAGTGATGCTATTCCGAGCGTCTCGGTGTAGCCGATGCGCCCGTGTGCAAGCGCCGCTTGTGCCGCTCGGATGGCCGTCGCTGGCGCCGGGGCGGCCGGCTGGCCAACTTCCATGTGGATGATATTGGCGCCTTGCGCCTCGCGTTGCGCCGCCGCCGCCATGACATCCATGACGATGAACGGTGGCACATCGCTGCGTTTCGATGGCGCTAATAGCCTTTTTGCCGCATCAAGCATCGTTTTTGGCCGATTGGGCCTTATTTCCCTGCCCCGCTGCCGCCGCATTCCCCGGTTTGCTTGCGACCAGCGCCGTCATGACCGGGTCGTGATCGCAGGCTGCGTTGACCGCCTGTAAGGGCGTCAATAGTTTCACGCGCATTCGGTGCACATCGGCATGTCCTTGGACGGCACACCTATCAGGACGCGGCGCAGGGCGCCAGCAGCCCGGGCGATCGCCTTACTCACGGCGGTCGCCGTCGGCACCGCTGGCATCGCACCCGCACACGCTCAGGACAGTTCGACGCGCGGGATGCCGATCATTCGTGACGCCGAGATCGAGCAATTGCTGCGCGACTATGCACAGCCGGTCCTGCGAGCGGCGGGACTTGCAAAACAGAATGTGAGGGTAGTGGTCCTGAGCGACCGCTCGTTCAACGCGTTCGTGATGGATGGCCGGCATATCTTCGTCAATGCGGGAACGTTGTTTGACGCCAAGACCCCAAATGAGGTCATTGGCGTCTTTGCCCACGAGACCGGACACCTTGCCGGCGGTCACCTGCAGCGCTTACGCGAACAGCTTGCCTCCGCACAGACGGCATCGATCATCGCTTTGCTGGCCGGCATTGGCGCGGCGGTCGCCGGTTCCCGCGCCGGAGCAGGCGGTGGCGATGTCGGGATGGCTGCAATCATGGCGCCACAGCAGGCGATTATGCGCACGGTGCTCGCCTATGTGCGTACCCAGGAAGATCAGGCCGATCACGCAGGAGTGAAATTTCTTAACGCGACAGGCCAATCGCCGCGCGGCATGGTCGAGCTATTCAAACGATTGAGCAGCGAATTGTTATTTAATTCGCGCTACATTGATCCTTATATGCAAACCCATCCGATGCCGGCTGAACGCGTCGCTGCGCTCGAAACCGTCGCCAAAGCCAGCCCCTACTGGGATCGTAAGGATCCTCCCGAGCTGCAGCTCCGCCACGACATGATGCGCGCCAAGCTTTCTGGTTTTCTGGAACGACCCGACACTGTCGCGCGGCGCTACCCAGCCAACGACCACAGCCTCCCCGCCCGTTACGCACGCGCGATTTCGACCTACCGCCACTCCGACCTGCGACAGGCGGTTGCGCAAATAGATTCGCTCATTCAGGCGCAGCCGAACAATCCCTATTTCTACGAGCTCAAGGGCCAGGCGCTGCTGGAAGGCGGACATCCGTCGGAGGCCGTCGCTCCGCTGCGGCACGCCGTCCAGCTATCGCATAACAATGCGCTGATCGAGATCATGTTGGCACAGGCGCTCAACGCCACCGGCAACGCAAAACTTTCCGAGGAAGCCGTCGCCATGCTCCGCTCCGCGATTGTGCGCGAGCCGGAGGCCCCGAATGCCTACTCGCAGCTCGCCGTGGCCTATGGCCGCAAAGGCGATCTGGCCAATGCCGACCTTGCTTCCGCACAGGCAGCCTTCACCCGCGGAGACATCAAGACCGCACGTCAACTGGCCGCCCGCGCCAAGACTCGTCTTCCGGTCGGCTCTCCCGCATGGGTGCGGGCTGACGACATCGTCAATGTCAAGCCGCCCAATGCCAACGCCGGCCTTCATTAGTCACAAGGACAAGGAACCCATGAAATCGATTTCGCGCTCTTTCGCGGCCGTCTGTGCGGTCATATTGACCCTGGCAGCACCGAGCTCAAAGGCCGACGAGTTCTCGGCCAGTCAGCGCAGTGAGGTCGAGCGTATTGTCCGCGACTATCTGATCGCACACCCTGAAGTGCTTCAGGAGGCGATGAACGAGCTCGACAAGCGTCAGACAGTGGCGCAAGCGGAGAAACACAAGGCCGCGATCAAGCAATATTCGGAGGCTTTGTTCAGCTCGCCGCGGCAGGTCGTCATTGGCAATCCGAACGGCAACGTCACCTTCGTGGAGTTCTTTGACTACAACTGCGGCTACTGCAAGCGCGCCATGGACGACATGCTCACGCTGCTTAAGGACGACCCGAAACTCAAGGTCGTCCTGAAGGAATTCCCCGTGCTCGGACCGGGCTCGGTCGAGGCGGCGCAGGTCGCGATTGCGGTCCACATGCAGGACAAGACGGGCAAGAAGTACCTCGAATTCCATCAAAAGCTGCTCGGCGGGCGTGGTGAGGCGAACAAGGCGCGCGCGCTGGCTGTCGCCAAGGACATCGGCCTCGACATGGCGCGGCTCGACAAGGACATAGCGAGTCCCGAAGTGAAGGCGACCTTGCAGGAAAGCTTCAAGCTTGCTGAAGCGCTCGGGCTCAACGGCACGCCGAGCTACGTGATTGGCGACAACGTCGTTGTTGGCGCGGTCGGGCTCGAGGCACTCAAGGAGAAGGTCAACACCTCGCGCTGCGGCAAGCCGAGCTGCTGAACGGCGGCAAGTCCCTCAATAGGCGTCGATACGGACTCCGGCCGCCGCGATATCTTGCGGCGGCCATTTTTGCGTCAAAAAGCAATAACGGAACAAAGTTCCCGCGGGGCAGTTGTTGCGCGCATGTACACATTCGGGATGGAAGAGGAATACTTCCTGTTCGACGCCAAAACGCGCCACGCGGTGCGTCGCGCGAACAAGAAATTTCTTGCACTTGCGCAAAAGCAGCTCGGCGACCGCGTCATGACCGAGATGCTGCAATCGCAGCTTGAGGTCGCCACCCCGCCCTGCGCCACCATGGACGAGGCGCGCGGACATCTCAGACACTACCGCCAGACGCTCGCAAAGGCGGGCGCGGAGCACAAGCTTGGCGTCGCCGCTATGGGAACCTTTCCCCTCGCCTTCTGGCCGGAGCAGATGGTTACCCGGAAGGCGCGCTACGGCGCCATCATGGACGACCTGCAGATGATCGGTTACCGCAACATGTTGTGCGGGATGCATGTGCACGTCGCGGTGCCGGACGTCGACACGCGCATCAACTTGATTATGCGGCTGACGCCTTACCTTCCGCTCCTGCTCGCCCTTTCGACCTCTTCGCCGTTCTGGCAGGGCCACCTGACCGGTCTCGTTGGTTACCGGTTGGCTGCGTATGATGAGTTGCCACGCACGGGATTGCCTGAACTCTTTCGCACCAATGAGGATTATCGCGAATTCATTTCCGCGCTGACCTGGGCAAAAATTATTCCGGATGCAAGTTATATCTGGTGGGCCATACGGCCCTCGCTCAACAATCCGACCATCGAGTTGCGCGTTGCCGACAGCTGCACGCGGGTCGAGGATGCCATCGGCATCGCAGCACTTTTCCGCTGTCTCGTGCGCGCGCTCGATCGCGATCGCGCGCTCAATGCAGGATTCGATCGCGTCGGCCGCGCGATCACGCAAGAGAACAAATGGCACGCACAGCGTTACGGCATCGCTGCAACATTCGTCGAGCCTTTCTCCCGCTCACCGCTCACACTCTCGCAATGGCTCGATCAGGTCATCGACTTTATCGCCGAGGATATCGAGGCACTCGACTGCGCCGGTGAGATCAGGCACCTGCATGCCATTGTCGCCAATGGCACGAGCGCTGACCGGCAGATAGAAATATTCGGCAAGGCCAAGTCAGCCGGCCGCCGAGGGTTAACGGCGCTCAAGGACGTCGTCGATTGGGCGGCAACTGAGACCCAGGCGATTTGCGGGCCAAAACCGCGGCCCTGATGCCCGTCCGGGCTTCCCCTTATCCTCGCAGCCACCTATAAAGTTCGACGATTTCTCGCGCACGGAGCCCCCTCGCGCGAGCTCGGCGGGGACCTCATGGCCAAGACGATCTACGTCCTCAACGGACCCAATATGAACCTGCTCGGCACGCGAGAGCCCGAGAAATACGGGCGCGCCACCCTGGCCGACGTTGAGAAACTTTGCGTGGAGACGGCGAAGCGCTTCGGCATGGATGTCGTCTGCCGTCAGTCGAACAAGGAAGGCGAACTGGTTGACTGGATTCAGGAGGCGCATTCCAAGAAAGCTGCGGGGATCGTGATCAATCCGGCTGGCTACACGACGACATCGATTGCCATCATGGACGCACTGTTGGCGGTGCAGGCGACAGTGCCTGCGATCGAAATCCACATCACCAACATCCACCAGCGCGAGGCCTTCAGGCACAATTCGTATATTTCCAAGGCGGCAAAGGCGGTGGTCGCCGGTTTCGGCGTCAACGGCTACGTGCTGGCGATCACCGGCCTCGCCGGCCTCGTCGGCGCCAAACAGAAACGTTGAGCGTGCCGGATGGGCAAATCACCCAAGTCGATCGTCGACCATGAACTCATCCACGAGCTGACCAAGCTCCTGGATGAGACCGGTCTAACCGAGATCGAAATCGAGCAGGATGGACGGCGCGTACGGGTGGCGCGCGGCACGACGGCCACCGCAGCGCCTGCCGCCGTGCGCGTCGAAGTGGCGCCGGCGCAATCTGCAGCCAAGCCGATCGATCCGTCCAAGCATCCCGGCGTCGTCATTTCGCCGATGGTCGGCACCGCCTACGCGGCCTCAGAGCCGGGCGCCAAGCCCTTCATCGAAGTCGGCAGCACGGTCAAAGCCGGCGACACCCTCCTGATCGTTGAAGCGATGAAGACGATGAACCAGATTCCGGCCCCGCGCGCCGGCACTGTCATTCAAATTCTTTTCGATGACGGTCAGCCGGTCGAGTTCGGCGAGCCGTTGGTGATTATCGAGTGATGCCGATACGCGCTACCTCGTTACGTTGTCATCCTGAGGAGGCCGCGAAGCGGCCGTCCCGAAGTGTTCGATAAAATCCTGATCGCCAATCGGGGCGAAATCGCTCTACGCGTGCTGCGCGCCTGCAAGGAGCTCGGGATCCCGACGGTGGCGGTGCACTCGACCGCTGACGCGGACGCCATGCATGTGCGTTTCGCAGATGAGAGCGTCTGTATCGGCCCACCCGCCGCGAAAGACAGTTACCTCAACATCCCCTCAATTCTTTCGGCCTGCGAGATCACGGGCGCAGATGCCGTTCATCCCGGTTATGGATTCTTATCCGAAAACGCACGCTTTGCAGAAATCCTTGCCGAACACGGCGTTCAGTTTATCGGCCCGAAGCCCGAACATATCCGCATTATGGGTGACAAGATCGAGGCCAAGCGGACCGCTAAAAGGCTCGGCATTCCGGTCGTGCCCGGCTCGGAGGGCGGGGTGAGCACCGACCAGGAAGCAGGCAAAATCGCGAGCGAAATCGGCTTCCCGGTGTTGATCAAGGCCGCTGCGGGCGGCGGCGGGCGGGGAATGAAGGTTGCCAACTCTGCTGCCGAGCTATCGACCGCGCTTTCGACCGCGCGCGCCGAGGCAAAGGCCGCTTTTGGCGATGACGCCGTCTATCTCGAGAAATATCTCGAGCGCCCGCGCCACATCGAGATTCAGGTGCTCGGTGACGGCCATGGAAATGCTATCCATCTCGGCGAACGCGACTGCTCCTTGCAGCGGCGTCACCAAAAGGTCTGGGAGGAGGGCCCCTCTCCCGCGCTCAATGCCGGCACGCGTGAGGCGATCGGCGAGACGGTCGCCAAGGCAATGCGCGACATCGAATATCTCGGTGTCGGTACCGTCGAATTCTTGTACGAAGACGGCAAATTCCACTTCATCGAGATGAACACACGCATTCAGGTCGAGCATCCGGTCACCGAGATGATCACCGACATTGACCTGATTTTCGAGCAGATCCGCGTTGCTGCCGGGACCAACCTCGCCATCAAGCAAAGCGACGTGAAGTTTCACGGCCACGCCATCGAATGTCGCATCAATGCGGAGAACCCGATCACTTTCCGTCCGTCGCCCGGGAAAATCCTGCATTATCACCCGCCTGGAGGCCTCGGTGTTCGCATCGATTCGGCGGTCTATCAGGGCTACACCATTCCGCCCTATTACGATTCACTCGTCGGCAAGCTGATCGTGCATGGGAAGACCCGCACCGAGTGCCTGATGCGGCTCAAGCGTGCGCTCGACGAAGTCGTGGTCGACGGAATTGAGACGACGTTGCCGCTCTTCCGTGCACTGGTGCGCGAAAAAGACGTCATCGACGGCAATTATCACATTCACTGGCTGGAGCGGTTCCTCGCGCGCGGCGGCAGCGAGGACTAGGCCGGCGCGCCACATCCACCTGTGAGGCGCGTCAACAGCGCGCAGATATCGTTGGGGTCGTAGGGCTTGGCAACGAACAACGATCGCGGCACCAGCGGCGATATTTCGGAAATCTTGTAGCGCCCCGAAACGTAGACAATCGGCATCTCGGGCCGCAGCTCGCGCACCCGCTCGGCAAGCTCGGCACCGTTCATGCCACCGGGCAGATTGATGTCGGTGAAAAGCACGTCGACGTTCGCACCCGACTTGATAAAGCGCAGCGCTTCGTCCGCTGTGGCGACTTCGTGCACACGAAAGCCGGACTCGCTGAGACAGTCCGCGACAAGATTGCTGATCATCACTTCGTCTTCGACCAGCAAAACCGAAATAGCGGCCGCCGTCCGGCTCATCCCTGCTCTCCCCGTCGGTTTGACCCGCCTTGGGTCAACGACACAGACCCCAACATACGCAAATTTGCTGCATTTCGGGTGTGGAAAGCGTTAACAGGGCGGGTTCCGAGGCCGCTGTTTCCTCCCC
Organism: Pseudolabrys sp.; assembly: GCA_036559505.1. Classification (GTDB taxonomy): domain Bacteria; phylum Pseudomonadota; class Alphaproteobacteria; order Rhizobiales; family Xanthobacteraceae; genus Pseudolabrys. The sequence goes on from DATBTA010000031.1 coordinate 25,081, forward strand.
ATGTTTGCGTTACCGTAGGACTGGTTCGCGCCATGGCAAACCGCGAAAACACTTTCATCGAGATCACGCCGGACGTGCTGCTGAAGGCGTACGCCTGCGGGATTTTTCCGATGGCGGAAAGTGCCGACGACCCCGCACTCTACTGGATCGAGCCGGACATGCGGGGGGTCATTCCGCTGCAGGGATTTCATCTTCCGGCCCGCCTCGCCCGTACAGTTCGCTCCACGCGCTATACGATCCATATCGACCGCGACTTCGACGCTATTGTCGAAGGCTGCGCCGAACCCAAGAACGACCGCGTGCGCACCTGGATCAATATCCGTATCCGCCGCATCTACCGGTCGTTGTTCGATCGCGGTCACTGCCACACCGTGGAGGTCTACGACGGCGATCATCTTGTTGGCGGATTGTACGGCGTGTCGCTCGGTCGCGCTTTCTTCGGTGAAAGCATGTTCCATCGCGCGCGCGACGCCTCGAAAATCGCGCTCGTGCATCTCGTCGCACGCCTCAAGCTGGGCGGCTACCGGCTGCTCGACACTCAATATGTTACCGAGCATCTAAGGACGTTCGGCGCCGTCGAAATTCCGAAGCGCCGCTATCACCGGCTGCTCGAAGAGGCGTTGCATGGCGATGCCGATTTTACCGTTCTGCCTGTCACGCGGGCAGTCAGCGGCGAAGAAGCGCTATCGATTCTTCGAAACAGCGAGTGATTAACGCGCCGGCGGCGGGAAGAAGCCGGGCGGCGGCGGCGCGCGCTGTGGCGGTGGCGACGTACGGCGCTGTTGCGGTTGCGATTGCTGTTGCTGCTGCCGCGCCGGGGGCTTCTGGTCGGCCGGCACTTCGGCGACATTTGGATTCTGCCCGCCCTTACATTCGGTGAGCCACACGTCGTAGATCGGGTGCTCCACCGCGTGCAGGCCCGGACTGGCGGCAAACATCCAGCCGGTGAAGATCCGTTTGATTTCGCCCTGCAATGTTACTTCGTCGACTTCGACAAATGCATCGGTATTGGGCGTCTCGGTCGGCGGCCGCGAGTAGCAAACGCGGGGCGTCACCTGCAGCGCGCCAAACTGCACGGTCTCATTGAT
>DATBTA010000032.1:0-4998 GCA_036559505.1 Pseudolabrys sp.
GGCGAACATTGGCGCCCATAATGCGAAGGTGATGAATCGTTTCGACCTGACCAAGCGGCTGGTCGGCCAACTCAAGCGCGAGGAAGCCGTTATCGGCGGCATCGGCAATGCCAATTTCGATCTCTGGGCCAGCGGCCAGCGTCCGCAGAACTTCTACATGCTCGGCAGCATGGGCCTCACGATCCCGATCGCTCTCGGCGTCGCCATTGCACAGCCGCAGCGCCATGTGGTCGCGCTCGAAGGCGACGGCTCGCTGCTCATGCAGCTCGGCTGCCTTGCGACCGTTGCCGAGCGCGCGCCGAAGAATCTCACCATCGTGGTGTGGGACAACGGCATCTACCAGATCACCGGCTCGCAGCCGACGGCGAGCGCGGCATCGGCCGACCTGGTCGCGATCGCGCGGGCCGCTGGAATTGCCCAAAGCGCGTGGGCCGCCGATGAAAACGAATTCGACCAATTGGTCAGGGCGGCCCTCAAGGGGGGACCGACCCTGATTGCGGCGCGTATCGATGGTAAGCCGGCGGTTGGCGCCACCGACCGCGACCCCGTGCAAATCCGCGAACGGTTCATGCGAGGACTCGGAGTCAAACGCGGAGCTGGCTGAATATTTGTGGGACGAGTGGGACTTCAAGTAGGCTCGTCGCGAATGGGCGGCGGCAGTCGGTGCGACGGGAGGGCGTATGCAGACGGTCGGTGTTGTCGGTGTGGGCAAGATTGGTCTGCCGATAGCGGAGAATCTGATCAAGAGCGGCTACCGGGTGCTCGGCTACCGCCGCAGCTCACTTGCCGATTTTGAAAAGGTAGGTGGAATTCCGGCGCGCTCGCCCGCCGACATCGGTGCCCAGGCCGACATTGTGCTGTCTTGCGTGCCCTCGGCGGAAGCGCTCGACGAAATTGTCCAGGGAAAGCAAGGTCTGGTCCACTCGGCGCGGCCAGGACAGATCGTGGTCGAGCTCGGCTCGCACCTCATCCCCGACAAGGAACGTCAGATCGCTCCACTTGCCGCCAAGGGTGCGCTGTTTCTCGACGGTGAAGTTGGCGGCACGCCGAGTATGGTCAGCGCGCGCAAGGCGGTGATCTATCTTGCCGGAGACGCGGACGCCGCAAGAAAAGTCGAGCCGGTCATTCGTGGCTTTACGGATGTCTACCACTACTTCGGTCCGTTCGGTTCTGCCAGCAAAGTCAAGCTGATCAACAATCTGCTGGTCGCTGTTCACATGGCCGCCACGGGCGAGGCGATGGCGCTTGCGCTCAAGACGGGCGTCGATATCGATCTGCTGATCAAGGCGGTCGCCGCCGGCAGCGGCGGCTCGACTCAGTTCGGTATTCGCGCGCCGATGATGGCGCAGGAACGCTTCCTTCCGGCAATGGGGACCGCGGTCACCATCTCACACTACTTCGAATTGATCGGTGATCTCGCCGACCGGGCAGGTGTCGCGACGCCGATGCTCGATCGTGCCGCTGAACTCTACGCGCAATGCATCGACATGGGTCTTGGCGAGCATGACAATGCGGTCATGGTCGAGGTGATCAGAAGATTGCCGCGGCGCCGGGCGCAGGCGAAAGGCAAGAAGGCAAAGCCTAAAAAAGGAAAATCAGTCAAAAAAGCCGCTCGAAAGCGCAAGTCGCGAGGGAGAAAAAGATGATCCGCGTACGCAAAATCGCTCACGCAAGTTATGAGATGCCTGATCCCGGCAAGCAGACCGAGTATTACACGGATATCCTGGGTCTCAATCTCATCGCCAAGGAAAAAGATGCGGTCTACCTGGCCAATACAGTCGACCATCACTCGGTGGTCCTGCGCAAAGGCGACCAGGCAAAATGCACCCGCGTCGGCTTCCAGATCGGTCCGCAGGAGGATCTCAACGAGTTCGAGAAGCAGACGCAGAAGCACGGGGTGAAGACGGCGCGCAAGAAAGGTCCCGAGCCGTCAATCTCGGACATGCTCGTCTTCGAAGATCCGAAGGGCACGACGATCGAGGTGTTCAAGCGCCCCGATTTCGTTCACCAGAAATTTCCCACCAAGGGTGTCGTGCCGCACAAGCTCGGCCACGTCGCCTTCCATTGCGAGGACGTGAAGAAGGTCGCGCAGTTCTACATTGACGTTCTCGGTTTTCGCGAGTCGGACTGGATGGCGGATTTCTTCGTGTTCCTGCGCTGCGGGCCCGACCATCACACGATCAATCTGATGGGCACCGGCTCCAACCGTCATTTCCATACCGCCTTCGAGGTGCGCAACTGGGGCCAATTGCAGGAGGCCTGCGATTTCCTGAGCTTGAATGGTTACAAGACACTGTGGGGGCCCGGCCGCCATGGCATCGGTCACAATCTGTTTGCCTATCACCGCAGCCCCAACGGTTTGATCACCGAATTGTTCTGCGAGCTCGATCTGATGAAAGACGAGGAGCTCGGTTACTTCGAGCCGCGCCCGTGGCACCGCGACAACCCGCAGCGTCCGAAAGTCTGGGCAAAGGATCCTTCGGCATCAAATCTCTGGGGCCCCGGTCCGCCGGAAGAGATGATGAAGTGACGGCTGATCAACCGTACAGCGCCCTCGGCAGCCACAGGGCGATCTGCGGGAACAGGAACATCAGCACGATCAGCACCAGCGGCGCCAGCAGGAACGGCACGATACCGCGATAGATGCTGGTGATTTTGATATCAGGAGCGTGGGCCTGAATTACGAACAAATTCAGCCCGACCGGTGGATGAATCAATCCGACCTCGACAACGATCACCACGATCACTCCAAACCATACCGGGTCATAACCAAACTGTTTTACCAAGGGCAGGAAAACCGGAACGGTAATCAGAACCATGCCTATGCCTTCGAGAAAGCATCCGAAGACGATGTAGGCGACGATGATCAACGCCATCACGGCAGGGCCGGATAGATTGAGGGCGTGTGCGCCCTGCGCCAGCAGGCTAGGCAGCTGAGTTTGCACCATGAAAAACGAAAACAGATTGGCACCGAACACGATCACGAACAAAACGCCGCAAATGGCGACTGTGTTCTCGATTGACCGAAGCAGGTGAGAAATCGAAAGGCGCCGTCCCGCAAAGCCGATGACGATGGCACCGAAGGCGCCAATCGAGGCGGCTTCAGTGGGGCTAAATACGCCGGCATAGATTCCCCCGATGGTGATGACAAACAGAGCGAGGAACTGCCACGGGCCTTTGATCGCGGCGAGTCGCACGCGCCACGGCAGGCCATCGCTTGCAGGAGCGTAGCTCTTCCGCCAATTGGCGACAGCGACGGCTACCATCATGTAAAGTCCGGTTAGCGCGAGCCCGGGCACCAGGCCGGCGGCGAAAAGGCGCGGCACGGATTGTTCGGCAATCGCCGCATAAATCACCAAAATGATCGATGGCGGAATTAGAATGCCGAGGCTGCCACCGGCTGCGAGCGAGCCCGAGGCAAGTCCTGCGTCGTAACCGGCCTTGCGCATCTCAGGGAGGGCAATGCGCGTCATGGTCGCGGCGGTGGCCACTGAGGAACCGCAAACCGCGCCGAAACAGGCCGAAGCCGCGAGTGCGCCGACCGCAAGTCCCCCACGCACGCCGGCAAGCATCACCTTTGCCGCCTTGAAGAGATCGGATGACAGGCCGGTTTCGGAAGCTACTTCCCCCATCAACACGAACAACGGAACCACCGACAGCGTGTAGGCCGAGCCGACGTCAAAGGGCACCGTTCCGGCGAGCGCAAACGTTGGCGCCAAGCCCGACATGATGGCATTGCCGACAAAGCCGACCAGCGTGAGGGCAATCCATACCGGCACGCGCAAAAACAGCATTGCGAAGAGTGCAATCACGCCGATAGCGCCGATGGACGATGCGCTCATTCGAGCGGCTCATCGCGACGGGAGATCGCCGGCAGCAGGAATGCGGCAAGCGCGCACAGTGCTGCTCCGGCGATACCGATCAACGCCACTGCCCAGAGGATCCATATTGGGAGTCCGAGCTCCAGCTTGCGCTCCCCGTATCCATAGGACTGCAGGGCGGGCGTGAACATCGCGTAGATGAACAGGCCAAGCGCGAAAATTGTGAGCAGGTCGGATAGCCGGATGAGAAATTGGACCGCACCGCGAGCGGCGATCGAATCGACAAGATCTATGACGATGTTGCGCCGCTGCAGGAACGCAGTCGACATGCCGTTGAACACAAACAGCACCATCATCGCCTCGACGAGATCGTAAGAGGCGCGGATCGGGCTGTTGAATACATAACGCAGAAAAACGTCTACTACCGTGACACACATCATCACGATCAACGCCACTGCCGCCAAACGGAGCTGAGCGACGCGCAATCGCTCAAGCAACCCCAAAGCCAAGTCGCGGTTCATGCAGAATCTTTGAAGAGAGGTGCTTGCCGCTCAGCTGAAGCGGCAAGCTCCGCAATTTTCAGTCACTTGGTGTACGCGGCGAAGAATTCGCGAGCGGGATGACCGGCTTTCTCCTGTGCGTCGAGCGCTTTTTCGACAATCGGTTTCGCGAGTTCTTTCATCTTGGCGACGTCGGCCGGCGAAAGCGTAATGATCTGCAGCCCCTTCTTGATTTCGGCTTCGCGCGCAAATTTCTCGAAATCCTGCCAGGCCTTACCGAAGCTCATCGCGCCGGCAACACCCGACTCCTTATCAAGGATCGCGCGTAGATCCGAGGGCAAGGAATTGTACTTTGCCGGGTTCATCACCATGGCAAATGTGGCGGAAGCAAGCGGAGGGTCTACCGAGTAGGGCGATACCGAGACGAGGTCATAGGCGAAACCCGCCTCATGCGGGAAGCCAGCGCCGTCGACTACGCCCTTGGCCAGTGCGTCCTGCGCTTCCGGCGGCGGCACAAGAAGCGGGACCGCGCCGAGCGCCTCTAAAAAGAATTTATTGGTGATTGACGCATAACGAATCTTCTTACCCTTGAAGTCATCGAGCGTTTTGATTGGAGTCTTGCTGTAGATCACCACGGGATTTGCCATGTTCATGAAAAGAATGTGCAGTCCCTGGTG
>DATBTA010000033.1:0-2452 GCA_036559505.1 Pseudolabrys sp.
GAAAAACCTTCGCGCGCGATGGTCTCGGCAACGATCGGCGAGCCCATCATGCACCAGGCGGCGTAGATCGTTTCCCCCGCGCGCAGGCGCCGGGCGAGGGCAAAAGCCGGCACGTCAGCCGCTCTTCTTGATCTGCTCGACCGCTTGCGCGAGCAATTCGGTCATTTGCGCTCGAATTTGCTGCTCTGTGACGCCTTTAGGCTGCAGATCTTTTGCGACCTTGCGCAAGACGTCGTTGTCGCCGGCCTCTTCGAAGTCGGCCAGCACGACTTCCTTCGCATAAGCTTCGGCGTCCGCGCCGCTTTTGCCGAGAACGCCGGCCGCCCAGAGCCCGAGCATCTTGTTGCGGCGGGCCATCGCCTTGAAGCGGAGTTCCTCGTCATGCGCGAACTGCTTTTCGAAGCCTTCTTCGCGCTTGTCGAATGTCGTCATGCCGCCCCTCGTACTGCATCGGTAAAATTGCATGCACATGCAATTTAGTTCGGCCTTGCATATCGTCCGCAGACCGTCAAGGCAACATCGAGCCGTGCTTTTGCGGCGAAAATACGGAGTGGAAAACGTGGGCGTGCCGTGATTGTGCTGTCCCAACCGATCGGCTAGGTTGCCTTTGTGCCCGGACCACTGGCCAAGACCAGAATTGGGCCAGTACTTCCAGTCCGGTCCCGCAGCCGCGGATCTTGCAAAGTCGCACAACAAGGAGCCACGGCAATCCGATGGACTTTCACAAACCACGGTACACGCCCATGAGCCGCCGTCGCCGCATTTACGAGGGCAAGGCGAAGGTCCTGTATGAAGGCCCGGAGCCTGGAACGCTGATTCAGCACTTCAAGGACGACGCGACCGCCTTCAACGCCAAAAAGCATGAGGTGATCGAGGGCAAGGGTGTTCTGAACAATCGAATCTCGGAATATGTGTTCCAGCACCTCAACGATATCGGGGTGCCGACGCACTTCATCCGCCGCCTCAACATGCGCGAGCAGTTGATTCGCGAGGTTGAGATCATCCCGCTCGAGGTCGTTGTGCGGAATGTCGCGGCTGGTTCCCTGGCGCAGCGCCTCGGTATCGAGGAGGGTACCCAACTGCCGCGCTCGATCATCGAGTTCTATTACAAGAACGACAAGCTCAACGATCCGATGGTGTCGGAAGAACACATCACCGCCTTCGGCTGGGCTTCACCGCAGGAGATCGATGACATCATGGCGCTTGCCATTCGCGTCAACGACTTCCTGTCCGGGCTTTTCCTCGGCGTCGGAATCCGTCTCGTCGACTTCAAGATGGAAACGGGCCGGCTCTGGGAGAACGATGTGATGCGCATCGTTGTGGCCGACGAAATTTCTCCCGACAGCTGCCGGCTGTGGGACATCAAGACAAATGACAAGCTCGACAAGGACCGCTTCCGCCGCGATCTGGGCGGCCTGGTCGAAGCCTATACCGAAGTCGCCAAGCGCCTTGGCATCATGAGCGAAGGCGAGCGTCCGCAAGGCACCGGACCGGTGCTGGTGAAGGGCTGAGGAAAGCCGCTTTTGGTTGGATTGAGACGAATCTATAAGGATGATAACCGGGGGCCGAAAGGTCCCCGTTTGCGTTGAGCCGAATGATGAAAGCCCGCGTTACCGTCACCCTGAAGTCCGGCATTCTCGATCCCCAGGGCAAGGCGATTGAAGGCGCGCTGCGCTCGCTGGGGCTTGTGGGCGTCTCCAGCGTGCGCCAGGGCAAGGTCTTCGATATCGAGATCGATGGCGGCGATCGCGCCAAGGCCGAGGCCTTGCTCAAACAGGCAGCCGACAAGCTGCTCGCGAATACGGTGATCGAAAACTACAAAGTGGACGTGCTCGGATGAAGGCCGCAGTCCTCGTCTTTCCTGGCATTAATCGCGAGCGCGATATGGCGCGCACGTTGCGCCTGATCTCGGGACGTGAGCCGGCCGTCGTGTGGCACGCCGACACGGAACTCCCGGCCGGAACCGATCTGGTCGTGATCCCGGGCGGATTCTCCTATGGCGACTACCTGCGCTGTGGGGCAATCGCTGCGCGCAGCCCGATCATGGACGCGGTGCGCGCCTATGCCACAAAAGGCGGACTTGTGCTCGGTGTCTGCAATGGATTTCAGATCTTGTGCGAAGCCGGGCTGCTGCCAGGCGTTCTGATGCGCAATGAAAACCTGCGCTTCATCTGCCGCGACGTCTATCTACGCGTCGAGCGCTCGGATACGCCGTTCACGCGCGGCTACAATGCGGGCCAGGTTGTCCGCGTGCCGGTTGCGCACGGCGAAGGCAACTATATTGCCGACGGTGAAACCATTGCGCGGCTGGAAGGCGAGGGACGCGTGCTGTTCCGGTATTCGTCGCCCGACGGCATGATCGATCCGAACTGGAACCACAATGGCGCTATCAACGCGATCGCCGGTATTCTGAACGAGCGCGGCAACGTGCTCGGCATGATGCCGCATCCTG
>DATBTA010000034.1:0-5071 GCA_036559505.1 Pseudolabrys sp.
GCTGGCGCGCATGCAGAAGCAACGGCTCGAGCAATCGCTGTTGATAAGCCTGCAACTCGTGAGGTGAAAGTCGCTCCGTTTCCGCAAGGACGTCGCAGAACTGAAGAACCATTTTGTCGTAGCGGTCCACGACGCGCGGCCCCTCAACCCAGGTTCAGTTCCTTGAAAAAGTCATTGCCCTTGTCATCGATGACGATAAAGGCCGGAAAGTCCTCGACCTCGATTTTCCAAATCGCTTCCATGCCAAGCTCGGGATACTCATGCACTTCAACCTTCTTGATGCACTGCTCGGCTAACTTTGCGGCACTGCCACCGATGGAAGCGAGATAGAAGCCGCCGTGCTTCTTGCACGCGTCGCGCACCTGCGCCGACCGGTTGCCTTTGGCGAGTGAGACCATCGAGCCACCTGCAGCCTGGAATTGGTCGATATAGCTGTCCATCCGCCCGGCCGTCGTCGGGCCGAACGACCCCGAGGCGTAACCCTGCGGTGTTTTCGCCGGGCCCGCGTAATAGATCGGATGGTCCTTGAAATAGTCGGGCATCCCCTTCCCCGCCTCCAGCCGCTCGCGCAGCTTGGCATGCGCGAGGTCGCGCGCGACGATCATGGTGCCGGTGAGCGAGAGCCGCGTCTTCACTGGATATTTCGACAGCTGGGCAAGAATGTCCTTCATCGGTCGGCGCAGATCGACTTTCACCACCTGCCCGCCGAGTTTTTCCTGGTCGACATCAGGCAAATACTGGGCAGGATGATGCTCGAGCTCCTCGAGGAACACGCCGTCCTTGGTGATCTTTCCGAGCGCCTGCCGGTCGGCGGCGCAGGATACGCCGAGACCGATCGGCAATGACGCACCGTGCCGCGGCAGGCGGATCACCCGCACGTCGTGGCAGAAATATTTTCCGCCGAACTGCGCGCCGACGCCGGTCGACTGCGTCATTTTCAGCACCTCGGCCTCCATCTCGAGATCGCGGAAGGCATGACCATCCTCGCTGCCTTTGGTCGGAAGCTCGTCGAGGTATTTGGTTGAGGCGAGCTTCACCGTCTTCATTGTGAGCTCCGCGGACGTGCCGCCGATGACGATTGCGAGGTGATAAGGCGGGCATGCCGCCGTGCCGAGCGTAAGCACTTTTTCTTTCAGGAAGGCGAGCATCCGGTCGTGCGTGAGGATCGACGGCGTCGCCTGGAACAGAAATGCTTTGTTGGCCGAGCCGCCGCCTTTGGCGATGAACAGAAGTTTGTAGGCGTCTTCCCCTTCCGCGTAGATCTCGACCTGCGCCGGCATGTTCGACTTCGTATTTTTCTCCTCGAACATTGAGATCGGCGCAAGCTGCGAATAACGCAGGTTCCGTTTCAGATACGCATCGCGCGCGCCTTCGGCGAGTGCCGCTTCGTCATCACCAGCGGTGAAGACCATGCGACCTTTCTTGCCCATGATGATCGCAGTGCCGGTGTCCTGGCACATCGGGAGCACGCCCCCAGCCGCGATGTTCGCGTTTTTGAGGAAGTCGTAGGCGACGAACTTGTCGTTATCGGATGCCTCCGGGTCGTCGAGGATCTTGCGCAACTGCTTGAGGTGCGCCGGCCGCAGCAGGTGGTTGATATCGGTAAAGGCCGCCTCCGAGAGCGCGCGCAACGCCTCACGCTCGATCACGAGCATATCCTTGCCCATTACCTTCTCGACCTTGACGCCGCCGATATCGAGCTTGCGGTAGGGCGTCTTGTCCGGGCCGAGCGGAAACAGCGGCGTGTGTTTGTACGGCGGGACGACCTGCGCAGGCGCGTTCATGGAAAACTCCGGTAAATGCCGTTTGGTAGCGGTCATACCGCCGCTTTTGCCCGAGGCCAAGCCCGCCAACCATTGTAGAGAAGGCGACTTATGTGACTCTCACTTTGCCCTTTTCCCCCAACCCGCATTCCAGCGCCTTGCGGTCCCACTTCGCCAGATCGGCCGCGGCGGCATAAGTGCTCTGCAGGAAGGCCATCAGCGCCGCATCGGGATCGCGCGCCGTGCGCATGGCGTCGTAGGGCAAGAGAAACTCGCCCAGCTCCTTCGAGAAAAAAGCCACATCGGGCTTAACGCGCACCGCCGCAAAACCCTCCGGCGCCGGGTACGCGTAAGAATAGAACGCCGGATAGTCGATCGGCCCGCCGCCGCCCGGCCAGAAGCCCGTGCTCGACACTTCGTGCGAGTAAGCCTCCTGCGCCACGGCGTTCGGCAGGTGTGGCACGCCGCCTGGATGGCGCGGCGCCAGCCGCCCGGAAAAGCGCGTTACTGCCAGGTCGAAACTGCCCCAGAAGAAATGCACCGGGCTCGACTTGCCGAGAAACGCAGTGCGGAAATGCGCCATCACCTCGCTCGCCGCCAGCAGCACGCGCCAGAACCGGTTGGCATAGTCAGCGTCATAGGCCGTGTGCAGCGTATCCTGCTCGAAAGGAATGCAATCGGCGATCTCGCATGGCATCGTCGTGATCATCACGTCGATGCCGAGCTCGCGCAGCGCCGCCATAAGCCCGGCATAGAATTCCGCCACACTCATCGGCTTGAGCATGAGCTGGCGAAAATGTGCGTCGCTCGTCCTCACCCACACGACGTGGTCGATGAAGTCGAAATCGATCTGAAAGCTGCGCGCGGCGTCGGGGATCGGTGAGGTGGTGAGCCCGCGCGCGGTGACGTAGAGCGCGACGTGCCAAGAGTGATTGAGCCAAGGCGTTAGCGCGAGGCGGATCTTGCCGACCACCTGCGTCCACAGATGCAGCGTGTCGCGCGTGTCCTTCCACGCCGCATAAGGTAGCTCGGGCCAGCGCGCGGTTTTTGCTACCATTCGCGCGTTATTTCGCCGACGCTGCGTGTTTCGTCCAATCGCCCGCTTGCACGCGCGCGACCGACGCGAAGCCGCCTCTGCCATCCGGTTTGAAGATCGACGCCTCGCCCTCGCGCACGTCGACCCAGTCCTTGCCGAAGGCATCGACAATGTTCGGCTTGTGCGAGACAACGACGACATTGGTGCCGGCGGCCGGCGCGGCAGCGGCGAGCGCGCGCATCGCCTTGGTGCGGCGGCTGTTTTCGTTCGGCGAGACCACGAGCCCGCCCTCGGTGATGTCGACAGAAGCGGTGCCGTCGCCAAAGCCGAGCAGTTTTCCGGTTTCCACCGCTCGATAGAACTGGCTGGTGCGCACCTCTCCCACAGGGATTTTCAGGGCGCGCATGGCCTCGCCAATCTCCTTCGCCAGCGCGCGACCCTGATCATTGAGCTGGCGCTGCTTGGCGACGTTCTGAATGTTGAGCGGGTCGGTATCGGCCTGGTCGTTGTGCGTGGCGCCATGGCGAAACACGATCACATGGCCACCGTTGCGCAATGCTGAAATCCATTCCGGCGTTGAGGGTGTCTGCGCTAGGGCGGGCAAGCCGAGCAGCAGCGCGGCGAGGCAAGCGAAGCGAACGGCGTGCGGTCCCATGATTCACTCCCGTAGCGACGTGGTGAATATGTTCGTGCGCAAATATTCGCCGGAAATGCTAGCGCCGCGGGGCACGCTGAACAAGCATTGAAGTCTGTCGCTAGTTCAAACGCGCGTTTGATTTGGGCGTATAGTGCCGTTCCAGGCGGCATGCGTCGATGACCATCATTGCGAATACACCCACTGCGCCATCGCAGCGCTGGCTGCGCTTGGGCCTCGTATTGATCGCCGCACTCGAATTTCTTGATGCGTTGTCAGGCGTTGAGAACATTTTCGCCGACTATCATCACGACACGGCGCTGTTGCGCTTCGCACAAACGCTGACCAGCATCAGACTCGCACTGGCGCCCGTGATTTCCGGCGCGGCATTGGTCTTCGCCGCATTGGGGAACGTCCGGCGAAGCATTCTCGCCCTGGCGGCACTGATTCTTATGGTGTGGCTGTTGGACGCCCTGCCCGACATGGCAATCCACGGCCTCGGGCTGTCCTTCGACTACGGCGGCATGGAGTCGTTCGCGCACGGCTTCATCTTTCCAGCCGCCGCACTGGCCGCCGTGGCCCTGACGCTCAAGCACCGGCAGCTTCCGCTTGCCGGCTTGTTGGCCTGCCTGCCGACGCTGTTCAACTGGGTCGGCGTGGTGATCTTTATCGTCGCCGCCATCACGCACGGTTTTTGATCGAACCAGCGATCGGGAGCGGGCCGCACCTAATTACCATCAATAAATCCCGCACCCAAGGATGGCAGCAAATTTTACGGCTTATGATATTGACCTTCCCCGCCTGCTGGTTTCGAAAGGGAGCCTCCTGATTCAACATGTCAGGGCAGCGAAAGCCCCATGCGAGACGCAATGTTCATGTTGGCCCCGGTGGCGCTCATTATTTATTTCGTGGCCTATCCGGATCAGTTCAGCGCTTTCCTCAATTGGGCCGGACAGTTCCTCCACTAGTTGCATTCGCGCAGCGGCCGTGACGCGCCGAGTACGGCGCGACAGCCTATCGCGTGATTGCTCACTTTTCGGTTGCCCCAAGGAAAAACAGCCGGCCTGATTGACGCGCGGCGTTTCATCTGCCATCCGCATCGCTCCGCTCGTCACCGTTCAATCTGAAATGCCCCGAAGATCATTCCGCGTCAGCCGCTCATTTACTGGGCTCGGTCTTTTTGCCGTCAGGCCGATCAAGAAGCGTGAAAAAATCGCCGAATACAAAGGACCGCGGGTTACGGCCGAGGAAGCGCTCCGGCTTGAAAACCGGGGCAACCGATATCTTTATGAAATCAATCCGCGCGTGACTATTGACGGCACTCCGCGCAGCAATATCGCGCGCTACGCCAACCATTCATGCAATCCCAACGCGGAAACCTACACTTATGGCGGCCGCGTCTTCATTCGCGCATTGCGCCGCATAAAATCTGACGAGGAAATCACCTACGACTACGGGAATGACTATCTCAAGTACGTGATCGGGCGTTCGTACTGCCAGTGCAAACGCTGCCGGAGGCGGCGTGCCCGCAAGCAGAGAGAGGCGCGTGCCGCAAAGAAACGACGCGCCGCACGGCTCGTGCGGATGCGGCCCAGAAAGCGCTGAATTCGGCGCAATCTCCCTCCGACCGCGCCAGTT
>DATBTA010000035.1:0-9329 GCA_036559505.1 Pseudolabrys sp.
ATCTGAATTCTCGTTATCTCCCGCGCGCGATTTTGCGGCGGCAGAGTAACGTTACGATGACTTGGCTTTGATCGCCACCATCGTGATCGGCACCAATATGATGCCTTTCGATTCCGCTTTTTTTATCCATTCGGCAATACGCGCAATCGTGCCCGGTTTTGCGGTCGCATAGCCGACTGCGATGCCGCTGTCGCGCGCTTTCATCTCGAGCCGTGCAAGCGCATGATCGATTTCCGCAGTGGTCGGCACGGTGTCGAGCACGACATCGGCCTTGGCAAACGGCAGATTCTGCGTGCCGGCCAACTGAGTTGCAATGCTGCGCGAAGATGATCCGTCATCGACGTAGATCAGTCCGCGCTTGGCAATATCGCGCAGGACCGGCGAGAGGCCCTGTTCCGAGGCGGTAAAGCGCGCGCCCATAAAGCTGATCAATCCGACATAGCCTTGAAATCGGCTCATCAGCCAATGAAGCCGGTCGATATTCTGTTCCGGCGTCAACGACGTCAGAAGCGTCTGCGGTCCCGGATCGTTATCCGGATAGTCGAAAGGCTCCATCGGCACTTGCAGCAGGACTTCATGTTTGCCCGCTCGCCCGCGCTCGGCGAGTTTCTCAAGATCGGCGCCGTACGGCGCCAGCGCAAATGTTACGGGCGACGGCAGCTTGATGAATGCATCTGCCGTGCCTGATGCGCTGATTCCGAGGCCGCCGATTACGATCGCGACAAGCGGTGCGTCCTTTTTATCCGGCGGGAGATCGCGCGGCTGCGCGTAACGCACCGACGGGCGCGCACCGTCCGGTCCGATTTTCGGGATCGCGCCATGCCGTGTTGCCTCCAGCAGCTTGGGATCGAGGAGCGGCTTGCTCGCGTTCGCGCTGTTGTCGGGGATGACGACCTGCTGCCGGGCACCGCTGGACCCGTCGATAATGGTGACCGTCTTCGATCCCGGTGGGGGCGGCGCAACAGCCTTTGCAGCGTCAGGCGTATTGGCAGCGGCCTCGCGTACAACAGGCTGATTGGCGCTGCCATTCTGTTCGGGCTGTCCCGGTAAAGTTAACTTGGTCGCCACCACGGCAACCGGTTGGCCGCCGAGCGGGTCGTGAACGAATGTCGCCCACGCCACCACCACCAGGCCTGACAAACCGAGCGCGCCCGCCAATATTTGCGGCGGGCTGACCGGCAGTTTCGGAAGCCGCTTTCCCTTGCCCAGGCCGAGCGGGGCGTTCAGGTCGTTAGGTGCCACGGCGGCAGATCCATGCGAATCATCGCGCGAGTCTACCACGCGACGAATCTACGCTGGCGGCGTGTAATCCGGGCCGCTCCAAAAGAACGGGGCGGCCTTTCGGCCGCCCCGTTATATTCAAAATGCGATTGTCCGATCAGTTCGGGACCGGGACCTTGGCGTTCGGCGGGAAGGCCGAATTCACCTGCGTTCCGCGCAGAAGATCGTAGGCCATATGGAGCGCCTTGTCGTTCTTGGCGTCGGGCGGGATATAGGACTGCGAGCCCGTTTGCTCCTTGCCCGCATCGCCCTTCAGGTGACCCCGCAGGGACGCTTCGCCCTTGGTGTCGGTCTTCGCCTTGAGTTCGTCCGGAACGTCCTGCAGCACTTCGATATCGGGCGAAATTCCCTTCGCCTGGATCGAGCGTCCCGATGGCGTGAAGTAGCGCGCCGTCGTCAGCCGCAAGGCGCCATTACCCGAGCCGAGCGGGATGATGGTTTGCACCGAGCCTTTACCAAAGGAGCGGGTGCCGATCACTGTCGCCCGCTTGTGGTCTTGCAGGGCGCCGGCGACAATTTCAGACGCTGAGGCCGAGCCGCCGTTGATCAGGACGATCAGCGGCTTGCTCTTCGTGAGATCGCCCGCGCGCGCGTTGAAGCGCTGCGTCTCTTCGGCATTACGTCCCCGCGTCGACACGATCTCGCCCTTTTGCAGGAAAGCGTCGGAGACTGAAATCGCCTGATCGAGAAGGCCACCTGGATTGTTGCGCATATCGAGGACGTAGCCCTTGAGCTTGTCGTCGGAGATCTTTGCGCCGATATCGGCGATCGCCTTCTTCAATCCTTCGGTGGTCTGCTCATTGAACTGCGTAAGACGGATGTAGCCGATGTCTTCACCTTCGATCTGCGAGCGCACCGAGCGTACACGGATGACGTCGCGCGTGATCGACACTTCGACCGGCTTGTCTTGCCCCTTACGCATGATGGTGAGCTTGATCTTGGTGTTCACCGGCCCGCGCATTTTCTCGACGGCCTGGTTCAGCGTGAGACCCTGCACCTGCTCGTCGTCGAGCTTGGTAATAATGTCATTGGCCATGACGCCGGCCTTGGCGGCAGGCGTGTCGTCGATCGGCGCCACCACCTTGATCAGGCCGTCTTCCATGGTGACTTCGATGCCGAGACCGCCGAACTCGCCGCGCGTCTGCACTTGCATGTCGCGGAAGCTTTTGGAATCCATATAGCTCGAGTGCGGATCGAGGCCGGCGAGCATTCCATTGATCGCGGTTTCGATCAGTTTTGCGTCGTCGGGCTTCTCGACGTAGTCGGCGCGCACGCGCTCGAATACGTCGCCGAACAGATTGAGCTGGCGGTACGTATCCGCGGCCGCCGCCTTGGCGGTTGCGCCCACGAGCATGATGCGCGGCTGAACCGCGAGCAGCGTCATTGCCGCTCCCGCCGCCGCGCCAAGAAGAATGAGTGAGGTCTTGCGCATCATCCGCGAACCTTTTCGCCTTCGCCAGCTGCCCACCATGGGCCTGGATCGACGGGAACCCCGTCCTTTCGAAACTCGACGTAGAGCACCGGTTGGCTGGAACCTGTCGCTAGGATAGCGGCGATATGGGAGCCGTTACCCATGACTGCAACCGGTTCCCCGGCCAGCACAAACTGCCCGAGGTCAACTGATATCCTATCCATCCCGGCAAGCAAGACATGATACCCGCCGCCGACATTAAGGATCAAGAGTTGACCATATGAGCGGAACGGACCGGCATAGACGACCCAGCTGTCGGCCGGTGCGGTTACCTGCGCGCCGGCACGCGTAGCGATGGAAATGCCTTTTTCCGAGCCACCGCTGGCATCCGGCGCACCGAATTCCTTCAATTTAACGCCGTTAACCGGAATCGGCACCCGCCCGCGCAACGACGCAAAAGCGATTGCTGGGGCAAGACGTCCGGGATCACGAAATGCTGAAAGCGCCGGGCGGCCGTCCGAGCGTCCGGCCTCGCGCAGCTCGCGCGTTGCCGGGTTGAGCCCTTGCTCGAGCTTGGCGATCAAATCTTTGAGATTGTCGACCTGCTGCGCCAGCGTGCCTGCGCGCGACCGTTCAGCCTCGAGGACCTTCTCGCGTTCGGTCAATTGCCTTTGACGCTCTTCCACCAGCGCGGCCATGCGTGCCCGCTCGCCGTCGAGCGCGGCGACTTCCGCTTTCAGCTGCTCGCGCTCGGCATCGATCTTTCTCCGCACCGCCAGCAATTCCGACAGATCGTTCGCCAGCGACTCGACCTCCCGGCGCATTTCCGGCAGGACCGCGCCGAGTACGATGGCCGTCCGCACGGATTGCAGCGCGTCTTCCGGACTTGCAATAAGCGCCGGCGGCGGCTGACGGCCCATGCGTTGCAGCGCCGCCAGGACTTCGCCGATCACCGCACGTCGCCCGTCGAGCGATTTTCGAATGCTCGTTTCATTCTCGTCGAGCGGTTTGAGCCGTTCCTGGGTTGACTCGACTTTGGTTTCGACACCACGCAGCCGCGCGGCGGTGTCGATCAGATCCTGATTGAGCTTCGTGCGATCGGCACCGATCTGTTCGATTTCGCGCTTGAGTGCGGCTTCCGCCTCGGTGGACTTGCGTTGCTCGTCGCGGGCCGCCTTGAGCTCTTCGTCGCGCTGTTTGAGGGTCTTGAGCGGGTCGGCCGTTTCATTTTGGGCTGCGGGAGCTGGCCGCTCCTGAGCCAGCACCGCGGCGGCAAGGGTTATCGGTAACGCAACCCCAAGCCCCGCGATGAGCGCGGCGCGCGGATCGAGACCACCGAATCCCCCGAAGCAAATCATCGGGGTCACGTTACGCCCGCAGGTTTGAACGACAAGTTCATTTTCTGGCAAAACCTATCGGTTGAGATTGCGACTAAATCGGGGTCGGATACGTCCTGCCTGCAAATTCAGGCACGATGGTAAGGGTGCCCGGTCAGGATTGTGGTGGCCCGGTAGATCTGCTCGAGCAGCATTACGCGGACGAGCTGGTGTGGCCAGGTCGCCTTGCCGAACGAGAGCCGCAGGCTGGCCTTCTCCCCGAGGTTCGCGGCAAGGCCGTCGGCGCCGCCGATCAGGAATACTGCCGCGGGTCGGCCGTTCTCCCGCCATTTTCCCAGCTGGGCCGCAAGCGCGCCGCTGTCGAGGCTTTCTCCGCGGGAATCGAGCACCACCACGGCTGCGTTTTGAGGAATGAGGTTGGCGAGCGCGATCGATTCTTCGATCATGCGCTTGCCGGCATCGCCGGCGCGACTTTCCCTGATTTCGATGACTTCAACGTCACGTAGGCCAAGCTGACGGCCCGTTTGCGCAGCACGCTTGCGGTAGCGCGCACTCAATTCAGTTTCTGGGCCCTGCTTCAGACGCCCGACAGCGGCAACGATAATGCGCATCGTGCCGCGCAGACTATCAGCCTGGCCGCCGCGCGTCCCTGCTCGCCGCCGCCCACATCTTTTCCAGATTGTAGAAGGCGCGGATCTCCGGCCGGAATACATGCACGATGACGTCTCCGGCATCGATGAGGACCCAGTCTCCCTGCCGCATTCCCTCGACGCGGACGCGGGGACCGCCGCTCCCCTCGATGTCCTTCACGAGGTGGTCGGCCACGGCGCTGACGTGACGCTGCGATCGGCCGCTCGTCACGACCATGTAATCGCCTATGGAGGATTTGCCGGTGAGATCGATGACGACGCTGTCCTCGGCCTTCATATCTTCCAAACGCGCGAGGACGGTTTTGAGTATCTTCTCGGCAGTCGGATGCCGGGAGACGGTTTCGGGCTTACGACGCGGTGCCCGAGAGAGTGCAGATGTGCTCAGGGTTTTTGATCCTTTCGATACGTTGCACCCGCCCCGATCCTAACCGGGGTCCATTTGAACATAGTCACCTCGTCCGCTTCTTTCTACCCCGGCGACGGACGGACTTTGCCGCCGATTTGCGCTTGCTTGCTCTGTTTCCAGGCCTGTTTTCACGTCTGCTGCGGTTCCCTGCTCGCTTCGATTTGCGCGAAGACGCGCCGGGGGAAGTCCGTCGTCCCCCACGCAATGCGCGCAATGCGGTCGAAGACAAAGGCGATTTGAGGCCGTGCAAAAAAGCCCAGACCGGGGCTTTTCGATCGGGCAATGTGGAGGCGGCGTATTCGGGAATGCGGACCCGGGTGAGTGCATTTCCGGCGGGGCTGGCGGCAGCGTAGAGACTCGGGCCCAGCCGGTCGATGACGACGATAGGCACCAGTTCTGCAATTTTGCGCCACTTCTGCCAGCGATGAAAACTCCGCAAATTGTCGGCGCCCATGACCCAAACGAATCGGACACCAGGGCAGCGTCTCACCAACCAAGATATCGTATCGTAAGTGTATCTCGTCTTAATGACAGCTTCGAGGCCCGTAACGTCGATGCGGGGATGATGCGTGAGGGCGCGTGCCGCGGCGATTCGGGCGGGCAGCGGCGCCAGGCCGCGCGTGTTCTTGAGGGGATTTCCGGGCGTGACGAGCCACCAAACGCGGTCAAGCTTGAGACGCTTCAAGGCAAGAAGGGTGGCCGCGAGATGCGCCTGGTGCGGCGGGTCGAAAGTTCCACCGAACAGGCCGATCCTCATGCCGGGCGCATGCGGAGGCAGTAAGCGCTCGGACATGTCGCGATTCTTCACGGTCACGGCCTAGTCTGACCGTTTCCGTGGATACGATATTTGAATGTCGTGAGCTGATCGACGCCGACGGGGCCACGCGCATGCAGCCGCCCGGTGGCGATGCCAATCTCGGCGCCGAAGCCAAATTCCCCGCCATCGGCAAATTGCGTCGACGCGTTGTGCAGGACAATGGCTGAATCGACTTCGCGCAGGAACTTTTCCGCGATCGCCTGATCCTCGGTAATGATCGCGTCCGTGTGATGCGAGCCGTACCGTTCGATATGGTCGATCGCGGCCTCGACATTGTCGACGACTTTGACGGCAATTATGGCGTCGAGGTATTCGGTACTCCAATCTTCTTCGGTTGCCGGTTTGACCCGTTTGTCGACGGCCAGTGTCGCCTTGTCGCCGCGGATTTCGCAGCCGGCCGCGATGAGCATTTCAATCAGCGGCTTGAGCTGGCTGCCGGCGCGGTCGACCAGGAGCGTTTCGGCGGCACCGCAGACGCCGGTACGCCGCATTTTCGCATTGAGCACTATTTTTTTTGCCATATCGAGCGAAGCCGCCTTGTCGACATAGACGTGGCAGACACCTTCGAGGTGCGCAAATACCGGCACGCGTGCTTCCGCCTGCACTCTCGCCACGAGACTTTTGCCGCCGCGCGGCACGATCACGTCGATATTGCCGTCGAGCCCGGACAGCATGAAGCCTACTGCCGCGCGGTCACGGGTCGGCACAAGCTGGATCGCAGCCTCAGGCAGGTTGGCTGCGCGCAGGCCTTCGGTCAGCGCTGTCAGGATCGCCCGGCTCGAGCGCATGCTGTCCGAGCCGCCACGCAGGATCGCCGCATTGCCGGATTTCAGGCATAGGACGCCCGCGTCGGCTGTCACATTGGGCCGGCTCTCGTAGATGATGCCGATGACACCAAGCGGCACACGCAGCCGCTCGATCCGCATGCCGTTTGGCCGGGTCCAGGACTCCATAACCGTGCCAACGGGATCCTTGAGGTTCCGCACGGCGTCGATGCCGGCGGCAATGGCGTCAACGCGCGCGGCATCGAGAGCCAAGCGATCGAGAAAGGCGCCCGTGACCCCGGCGGCGCGCGCTTCCGCCATGTCTTCGGCGTTGGCCGTCAGAATAAGAGATGTTTGGGCCCGAACGGCTGCCGCCATGGCTCCGAGGGCGCGATTTTTCTGGTCTGGCGGTGCAAGCGCCAGCGCGCGGGCAGCCGCACGGGCACGCCGGCCAATTTCGCCCATGGCAGCGGCAATATCGCTCGATCCCTCGATACTCTTGAGCGGCGCGCTCATTCTCGCAGAAAGCCCGTGAAAACCCTTGTCCTGGGGGCACTTCCTATCACGTCAGGTGTCGGCCCGCGAGGTCACCTGGCCGCGCGCATGGCAGGTTCGACCCTGGGGATAACGTGGACAATCGGTGGTGCCATGCAACGGTTTAACTATCTGCACATTGCAGTGGCAGGGTGCGGCATTCCAGGAGGTATTCATGGCGTACAGTTCAGGCCGTCTTCCCACCCGGTTTCCTGTCGGCACCAAGTTCGTGATCGAAGGAAAGCGTCGCGGGGAAGGTCAGGTGCAAGTGTTCAGCCGGTATCTGGAATTTCCCGACGGCACGTTCCTGCCGCTGCCGGCCCGGCCGGCAAAGCAAAAAGCAGTCGCACCCGCGCGGCGCCGGCGGCGCTCGCGTTCACGGGCCCATTGACCCAGCCAGATCGGCCAATGGCCTAGGTGTCGGTTCGGCCCGGCCACTGCCGGATGGGCGCCGGAGCCCTGCGAAATAGGACTAGGCCAGCGACCTAGCCTGGACGCGAAAACCCCAGCCACCGGTGGGCTGGGGCTGACGGGCGATCGGTCAATCGCCTTTTTCACGTGTGTCTGAGCAGGTAACGCGCTGCGGCGCGGCCTGGTTCCTTGGCCGCGCGCTATTCGCCTCCGAGAACCAGATCGTCGCGATGGATCATTTCGGTCCGGCCTGTGTAGCCCAGGATCAGCAGCACGTCGGCTGACGAGCGTCCTTTGATCTTTTCGGCGTCGTCGGCGTCGTAGGCAACGAGCCCGCGGCCGACCTCGTGGCCATCGGGGCCGCGAACGACGACAGCATCGCCGCGGCCAAAACCGCCCTCCACCTTGATTACGCCGGCCGGCAACAGGCTCTTGCCGCCTCGCAGTGCGCGCACGGCGCCGGCATCGATCATCAGCGCACCGCGCGGCTCGAGCGATCCCGCAATCCATTTCTTGCGCGCGGTTACCGGGTTTGCCGGTGTCAGGAACCACGTGCATGCAGCTCCATTCGCGATCGTCTGCAGGGGATGCAGCACACGGCCGGATGCGATCACCATATGCGTGCCGGCAGTGGTGGCAATCTTGCCGGCCTCGATTTTAGTCAGCATCCCGCCGCGCGCGAGGTCGGAGCCGGATGCGCCGGCCATCGCTTCGATGTCGGGCGTGATGCGCGCAACGATGGGCACCAGCTTCGCGCCGTTCCCTGCAATCGGCGGCCGGTCATAAAGGCCATCGACGTCTGAAAGCAGCACGAGCAGATCGGCGCTCATCATGGTGGCGACGCGAGCGGCGAGCCGGTCGTTGTCGCCGTACCTGATCTCGGTTGTCGCCACGGTATCGTTTTCGTTGATCACCGGCACGCTGCGCCATTCGAGCAGTTTCGCGATCGTCGAGCGCGCATTGAGGTAACGACGCCGCTCTTCCGTGTCGCCGGGCGTGACCAGCACCTGGCCGGCCGTCAGCGAGTGGGCGCCAAGCGCCTCTGACCATGCGCGGGCAAGCGCAATCTGCCCGACCGCGGCTGCGGCTTGGCTGTCCTCGAGCTTGAGCGAGCCCGGCGGCAATTTCAGAACGGCACGGCCGAGCGCGATGGCGCCGGATGAAACCACAAGCACATCGCATTTCTGGCGGTGCAGGCCGGCGATGTCGGCGACGAGCGACGCGAGCCAGTCGCGCTTGAGCCCGCCGGCGGAGGCATCCACCAGCAACGAAGAGCCGACCTTCACCACGATACGGCGGAAGTCCTTGAGCAGCGGTGCTTTCGACATGGCTCCGGCAACAGCGTCATTAAGCGCGCCGGTTGTCTAGCACGTCGAAAATAGCCCGTCAGGGTCGAGTCGCTGCCGGATCAATTGGATCCGGCAGCCTTATGCTTTCCCGGTTAATGCCAGTTTCACCCGCTCCGGTGTGAACGGAACGGTCCGCAGGCGTGCGCCGGTGGCGTTGTGGACCGCATTGCCAAGTGCCGCCCCGACAGCCGCGCAGGCGGCCTCGCCGGCACCCAACGGTTTTTCCGTCGGCCGGTCGATCAGTTCGATGTCGATCTTCGGCACGCCGGAGAACCGCAGGATCGGATAGCTCGCCCAGTCCACGCTGAGGACGCGCGAGCGGTCGAACATGACCTCTTCCATCAGCACGCGGCTGATCGTCTGCAGGAT
>DATBTA010000036.1:0-5593 GCA_036559505.1 Pseudolabrys sp.
CTACGGCAACGAAACGGAAAATGGCGAAGGGCTGCGCCAGTCCGGGATCAGGCGCGAGGACGTCTTCATCTGCACCAAGGTCAGGCAGGGCGATCTGATGCCCGATGCCTTTGCCAAAGTGCTTGAGCAAAGCCTCGCCAACCTCAAGTTGCCTTACGTCGATCTCCTCCTGATCCACTGGAACAACCCCGACATCCCCTTCAAGCTGTCCGTCGGTGCGCTTTGCAAGGCGAAGAAGGAAGGCAAGACCAAACATATCGGCGTCGCCAATTTCACCACGACCATGCTGGATGAGGCCTGGGCGGTGACGTCCGAGCCGCTCGTCTGCAACCAGATCGAGATGCATCCCTTCATCAACCAGGACAAGGTGCTCGCCGCCTGCAAGAAGCACGGTATGGCGGTGGTTGCCTATTGCCCGATCGCGCGCGGGAAAGTGCCCGGCGCCGATGCGCTCGAGCGCATCGGCAAGGCGCACGGCAAGAGTGCCGCGCAGGTATCGCTTCGTTATCTGGTGCAAATGGGCGTCTGCCCCATCCCGCGCACCGCAACCCCCGACCATCTGAAGCAGAACCTCGAGGTGTTCGACTTCAAGCTTTCGGATGCCGAGATGGCGGAGCTCAAGAAGCTCAACGCGACCAATATGCGCGTCGTCAACCCGCCGCACGCGCCGAAATGGGATACGCCGTGAGGCAGAGCGGCGTCGCGTCCGTTGTTCTTTGCCTTCTGGCGGTATTGCCGGCCGGGGCGGAGGAAGACAAGCCGGATCCGCGCGACGCCGCAACGATCCAGGAATGCATCAAGACCAAGAGTGGCCGGCACTGGGCGTGGGAAAATTGCATCGGTGTTGTGTCGGAGCCGTGCATCAAGGACGAGATGGCGATGCCGCCGTCGGAGATCATGGCGTGCTACGAGCGCGAAAAGCTCGTCTGGGACACTATCCTCAATGACAGTTTTCGCCGCCTGCGCGCAAAATTGGAAGACAAGCAGGTGCGCAAGATGCGCGAGATGCAGCGCGCATGGATCGCCTCACGCGACAAGGGCTGCGACTTCATCTATGACTATTTTGAAGGCACCATGGCGAATCCGATGATTGCAGCCTGCCAGAGCCGCGAGACCGGACGGCGGGCGCTGTTTCTCCGCGGTTTCGCCGACGACGCCGAAGGCAAATAAGAGCGCATGCAGTCCGTCGAGGCGAAAGGATTCAAGATCCCGATTGTCGGCCTCGGAACGTGGGCCTTGCGCGGCCGCGACTGTGCACGGCTGACCGAGCAGGCCATCCGCATCGGCTATCGGCATATCGACACGGCGCAGATGTACGACAACGAACGTGAGGTGGGCGAGGGCGTGCGCGCGTCCGGCTTGCGAGCCGAGGTCATGGTCACGACCAAGGTGCAGCCCACGCTGCTGGCGCCGCATGATCTCGAACGTTCGGTGAAAGAAAGCCTGGCGCGGCTGCGCTTCGACGTGATCGATCTGCTGCTGATCCACTGGCCAAATCCGCGCATTCCGCTTGCGGAGACGCTCGGTGCGATGGCGAAGATGAAACGGGAAGGCTACGCGCGACAGATCGGCGTATCGAATTTCACCGTCGCACTGCTCGATGAGGCCAACAGGATTTCGAGCGAGTCCTTGGTTTGCAACCAGGTCGAATGCCATCCGTTTCTGAATCAGGACAAGGTCGTTGCAGCCAGCCGCAAGCACAAGATGGCTGTCGTGGCCTACAGCCCTATCGCACGCGGCGGCGCCAAAGGCGACAAGGTGCTGGAGAAAATCGGCAAGGCACACGGAAAGTCGGCGGCGCAGATCAGCCTCCGTTGGCTGGTGCAGCAGGGGATTGTCGTCATTCCGCGCACCAGCAAGGTCGAGCGGCTGGAAGAGAATTTCACGCTGTTTGATTTCGAGTTGAGCGACGCTGAGATGCGCGAAATCGCCGGGCTCGCGCGCCGCGGCGGCCGCATCGTCGACTGGACCTGGTCGCCGAACTGGGACTGATCGTCAGAAAAATCCGAGCGACTCACAGCCGGTGCCGGCCTGGAAGCTCTGCTTCCAGTGCTTGCCCGGAATATCGATCACATGGACCGAGCCGTCGCCCTGGCATGCGACGAACAATTCGTTGCCGCGGTAGGCCATATCCATCGGCTGGCTGCCGACTTTGATCGCGGTCTGCTCGCGGAACGACGCGTCGATCAGGCTCACGGTGTCGCTGTTGAGGCTGGTGACACCAAGCGTTCGCCAGTCGGGGCTGTAGCGGGCGATCTGCGCGGGTTTTGCCACATCCTTGAGGCGGAC
The DNA here is from genome assembly GCA_036559505.1 of Pseudolabrys sp. Classification (GTDB taxonomy): domain Bacteria; phylum Pseudomonadota; class Alphaproteobacteria; order Rhizobiales; family Xanthobacteraceae; genus Pseudolabrys. The sequence continues at coordinate 2,290 of DATBTA010000036.1, forward strand.
GGTCTCTCTGACTTTTTGAGTTTTTGTGTCGATCAGAAACAGCACGGGCTCCTGGTCCGACACCACGGTCACGATCGCTCCGTCGCCCGAGATGGTGATGCCCGCGAGCGGCTGCGGCGTTTTGATCTTCCCGAGCAGCTTGCGGTTGGGGAGGTCGATGACGGAGACCTCGCCGTCCTCTTCGTTCTCGGTATAGAGCCGCTGCCCGTCGGGTGCGATGATGAGACGGTGCGCATTCGTCGATCCTGAATCGATCGCATCCACGACTTTGTTCGTTGTTCGATCGATGATCGCGACCACCGCGGTGTTCTCGCAGGTGATGTAGATCAGCCCATCGGGCCCGAGCTTCAGCGTGTGGGGCGCAATATAGGGACGCAGGTCAATGTCGGCGGCACGGGTGCGCGTCTTGAGATCGATGACGCATAACGTGTGGCCGGGGTTCGGGTTTCGGCCGTGGATGCCATCGCCATAGATCGGGACATAGGCGCGCCCGGTTTCAGGCACGACCAGCAGTTCGTGCACGGTACGTTGGAAACCGTCGAGCACTTTTTGTGTGTCGTAAGTCGCAGGATCGATGAACAGGATTTTGGCGCCCATCTTGTCGACGCCGATCATCCCGTGCGCAGCTCCGTTTCCCGCCATGGCGTCCTCTTCGATCCGTTCGCCACTCATTAGCATGAGCAGCGGCAAATGGTGTAGGGAAGGGCAATGAATTCCGAGACGGCCCTTGTCCTGTTCTCCGGGGGGCAGGATTCAACCGTATGTCTGGCCTGGGCGCTGGAACGGTTTTCGCGCGTTGAAACGATTGGATTCGATTACGGCCAGCGCCACGCCATCGAGCTCAGCGTTCGCGCGCGCCTGCGGGAGAAAATGGCTGCGCTGAACTCCGGCTGGGGCGCGCGCCTTGGTGACGATCATATGATCAAGCTCGAGGCCTTGGCGGCGATTTCGGATACGGCCCTCACGCGCCAGACGGCAATCGAAATTGCCGACAGCGGATTGCCGACAACCTTCGTGCCAGGTCGCAACCTCATGTTCTTTTGCTTCGCGGGGGCGCTGGCCTACCGGCGTGGCGCCCGCCATCTCGTCGCCGGGATGTGCGAGACCGACTACTCTGGCTATCCCGACTGCCGCGACGACACCATTAAAGCAATGCAGGTCGCGCTCACGCTCGGCCTCGACAAGCGTGTCGCCATTCATACGCCGCTGATGTGGATCGACAAGGCGGAGACATTTGTCCTGGCGGTCGAAATCGGCGGCGAGGCATTTCTTGATCTCCTGATCGAAGACAGCCATAGCTGTTACCTGGGCGACCGCAGCAAGCGCCATGACTGGGGCTATGGCTGCGGTACATGCCCGGCCTGTCAACTACGTGCGCAGGGATTTGCAAAGTTCAAAACGTCGAAGCGGTAATGATCGATAACGAAAGACGAAAAAACGTCGAAGGCACCATTTTTCTTGTGCTGTTCTGCCTGACGATTCCCGCGGCCAACTGGATGATCGGGAATGTGGGGACGGCCTGCGCACCCAACGGCCCATGCCTTGTTCCAGTCGCGCCCGGCGTCATGGCGCCGTCCGGCGTCCTCATGGTGGGCGCCGCTCTTGTTTTGCGCGACCTGGTGCAACGGCGGCTCGGCGTCGAATTCGGCGTCGGCGCGATCATTGCAGGCGCTGCGCTGTCGGCCGGTCTTGCGCCGCGCTCATTGGTGCTTGCTTCCGCGACTGCGTTTTTGCTGTCCGAGTTTGCTGATTTCGTCGTCTATACGCCGCTTGCGCGCCGGCGCCTTGTGGCAGCCGTGGTCGCATCCAGCACGGTGGGGCTTGTCGTCGACTCGATCGTATTTTTGTGGCTGGCGTTTGGATCGCTCGAATTCCTGTTCGGTCAGGTCCTCGGCAAGCTCTGGATGGTGCTGCTCGCAATTCCGTTCGTCGCCTGGATGAGGCGGCGTGACGAGCGGCTTGGCCTGAACCCCGCGTGAGGATCGTTATGGCGTCTGCTCTCGAAATTCTTCGCAATGTGACGACCGGCACCATCACCACGATGCTGCTGAAGAAGGGTATTCGCCATTCCTGGATGGCCGGGGCGATGCCGTTCGGCTTTTCCGGCAAGCGTGTCGTCGGTCCGGCCTTTACACTCCGCTTCGTGCCGGTGCGCGAGGATCTTGCGACACCGGAAAGCTGGTCGAAGCCGATTTCCACGCGCGGTGCCATTGAGGCCATGCCTGAAAAATGCGTGGTGGTCGCCGACGCGATGGGCGTGACCGGCGCCGGCATATTCGGCGATATCCTGTGCATGCGCATGGTCAAGCGTGGTGTGACTGCGCTCATCACCGACGGCGTGATGCGCGACAAGCACGGCGTGCTGGCAACCGGCCTGCCGGTCTGGTGCGCGGGCGTTGCTGCGCCGGCTTCCGTCAATCAGCTCACATTTGTCGGCTGGAACGAGCCGATCGGCTGCGGCGGCTGCGCAATCTTCCCGGACGACCTCATTGTCGCCGATGACGACGGCGCCGTCGTTATCCCCAAGGACCTGGTCGACTTCGTCGCCAACGAGGGGGCCGAGCACGAGCTGCTCGAAAGCTGGCTGGTGCAGGAGGTGGAGAAGGGGGCAAAACTGCCCGGCCTTTATCCACCCAATGAAGAAAACAAGAAGCGCTACGAGGACTGGAAGAAGAAACGCTGATGTTCTTCATTCTTTCGAAGACTGCCGGCTTTCTTCTGCTGCCTTCCAATTTTTTGCTTCTTCTGGCGCTTGCGGGCGCGGTGCTGCTGGCGACGCGCTGGAAGCGCGCGGGCCTGCCCGTGGTCATTGGCGCCGTCGTTCTTCTCGCAATGGTGGGGCTGCTCCCGGTTGGGGCCTTCCTCATCCACGGGCTCGAAAGCCGCTTTCCGCAGTGGGATGCGGCGCGCGGCACGCCCGACGGCATCATCGTGCTCGGAAATGCAATCTCGCCGAAGCTCTCGAGCGCGTTCGGCGAGCCGGTCTTTAACGGCAGCGGGTCGCGCATGCTCGCCATGGCCAAGCTGGCTCGCGCCTATCCGAACGCGCGTATCGTCTACTCAGGCGGGGATGCGAGTCTTTTCGGCAACGGCGTACGCGAAGCCGATTTCGTGTATCCGGCTCTTGAAAGTTTGGGCATCGCGCGCGAGCGCGTGCAGCTCGAAACGCAATCACGCAATACCGCTGAAAACGCCGCTTTTGCAAAGCTGCTCGTGAAACCAAAACCGGGCGAGCGTTGGCTGCTTGTGACATCCGCACGGCATATGCCGCGTGCGATCGGCTGCTTCCGGAAGGCTGACTTTG
>DATBTA010000037.1:0-1906 GCA_036559505.1 Pseudolabrys sp.
CGATTATCAGTGCTGCAATAACGGCGTATGAGCGCCAGTCGCTACTAGACATTGAATGAAAGAACCCCGCCGTGAACTCACCGCGGTCGATCTTATTGGCGATGCTTCAGCGTGTCTTTCGCGTTCGTGGCAAGCGACAGATGGCTTGCTGACCCGGTGGGGACGCGCGCAACCGGCCCGCGAAAGCGACTTTGCCGCCAGTCTGTTGGCAAAGTAACTCAGCCGCGACCGAGGGCGTTGACCCTTCGTAGCGTGATCCCCACGTGTGCGGTTCGAGTGTGGAATTGTGGGTACGGCGAGCGCGGATGAAAAGCGTTAGTGATTTCAACATTGTAAAAGGGGTGCTGGCGGAAGGGGTGGGATTCGAACCCACGGTACCCTTGCGAGCACGGCGGTTTTCAAGACCGCTGCCTTAAACCACTCGGCCACCCTTCCGCAGGCCGCTGGCGCGGCGCAGCGGAACCTATAGGTGTCGGCGCGCCGCCTCAAGCTGGGCTGCCAGCTTTTTTGCGGACGCGCGCGCGGCTAAGCTGGACGGATCTCGGATGAAGCGTGGGAATGTCGGCGGTGCTGTTCAGCTCGCCAACGGAAGCTTTGTAGGCGCGGTGTATACCACGATCTCTCGGCCACGCACCTTGTCTTCACTGAAGAAGCAGTAGCCGGTGCCTCCGGCAGCCTTCTGCTGGTACAGAGCTGCGTCGGCCCGCGCCAGGAGGGCTTCGCTCTCTTCAGGGCCATCGCGCGACACAGCAATCCCGACGCTCGCGCCGATCTCCAGCATATGGCCGTTCAGAACGTATGGAGCGCACAGCGAAGTTATGATGCGGGATGCCAATTCGGCCGGCTCCTGCGACGGCCGGGAAGTGATCTGCAAGATCACGAACTCGTCTCCGCCAAGGCGAGCGACGAGGTCGTGCCCGCGGACATTGTCGCGCAGGCGGCCTGCCACCGCCTTGAGAAGGTCGTCGCCCATCAGATGCCCGAGCGTGTCGTTGACGTGTTTGAAGCGATCGAGATCGATGAACAGCAGCGCGACCTTGTCGCCGCGACGCCACTGGTTCAACGCGCGCTCGAGCTGCTCGAGGAGCAGCACGCGATTGGGAAGCCCCGTCAGCATATCATGCTCCGCCATGTAGGCGATTTTGGCGTCTTGCTCGATGCGCTCGGTGATGTCCTCCTGCACGTCGACCCATCCGCCGCTGGCGATGGGACCGACCTTCTTGAAGATCGTGCGGCCGTCATTGAGCGCCACGGTTTCCGTGAATGCTATGCCGCATCCGAGCTTCAATAGGTGCTGATCGACCGAAGTGCGCGCGCAGTCGCGGCCCTCCTGCTGCGTCAGGCTGGAGACGATGTCTGAAAACCTCGTCCCGGTGCGCGTGACGTCATCCGACAGGCAATAGAGCTGCCGGTACGCGGGATTGCACATGATGAGGCGCTGTTCGCCGTCGAACATCGAAAATCCGACCGGGAGATACCGCAACGCCGCCTCGAATAGTGCGTTCTGATCCTGCAGGGCCGCTTGGTAGTGGAAGTTGGCGCGCTGAACGACGGCCGCGGAAACAGCGGACAGCAACACGATGAACGTCACGGCGGCGATCGCGAGAGCTAGGTGCCACCTGTTCATGCCGATACCTTCAAAGGCGACCGTCGGATCGGGATGGATCGTCACCGCACCCATCGCGGTGAAGTGGAGGACGCAGATCGCAGCTGCGAGCAATGCGCCGGCCCGCACGATCGCCTCCGTCCCCGATCGGGCGTGGAACGCCAACATCGCGGCCGCCGCAATTGCGCAGCCGAATGCCAATGAGGCAGCGATCAGAGTGGTGTCCCACTCGATGGTGCCGGGAATGACAAGCGCCGTCATGCCGGCGAAGTGCATCGTACCTATGGCAAAGCCGATGAG
>DATBTA010000038.1:0-7212 GCA_036559505.1 Pseudolabrys sp.
AAAAGGCCCTGATCGGGATGCGGGTCGCGAGACCTTCTTTATGGCCGGCCGCGCGCCCTTTAAGCTGCCCCCGCGCGACCCTTTGCTTTATTTCATCGAGCGGTTGCGCGACGAGGCCCATCGTTTTGCCGTGGGGTCGCACCGCACGCGTCGCAAGAAGGACATTCGCGAAGCCGGATTGCAGGAAATTCCGGGGATCGGTCCCACCCGCAAGCGGGCCTTACTTCGACATTTTGGCACGGTGAAAGCGATCGAGCGGGCAAGCCTGCCCGACCTGGCCCAGGTGCCCGGAATTAGTGCGGAGACCGCGCGAAAGATATATGAGTTCTTCCATGAGTCAGCCGTAGATGGAACGCGATAGATGATCATTCAGAGGCAGGAAGACGTCACAAAAGTGGTGACCGAAGCATTCAAGAACACCCAGCCACCTCGGTTGCGGGAGATTCTCATTTCGCTGGTGGAGCATTTGCACGCCTTGGCCCGCGACGTCCACCTCACTGAGGACGAGTTCGAGAAGGCGGTCCAATACGTCGCGAGGCTTGGGCAGAAGACCGACGACAAGCACAACGAAGTTGTGTTGATGTCCGGCTCGCTCGGCTTTTCAACCCTTATTTGTCTCCTCAATAATGGAAACAACGGGCAGACCGAAACCACCGCGAACCTGCTTGGGCCGTTCTGGCGAATGAATTCACCACGCACGGAGAATGGCGGCTCAATCGTGCGTTCGCCGACACCGGGGCCTGCGTTGTTTGTCAATTGCTGGGTCAAGGATCGGGCCGGGAAGCCGATTGCAGATGCCGAAGTCGATATCTGGCACTCCTCGCCCGAGGGCTTCTACGAGCAACAGGACCCCAAGCAGGCGTCGATGAATTTGCGGGGGAAATTCAAGACCGACGCGCGCGGTCATTTCAGTTTTCGAAGCGTGAAGCCTGCGGGCTATCCGATTCCCGTTGACGGTCCGGTCGGCGACCTGGTGCGCGCAACCGGCCGTCACAATTTTCGTCCGGCGCACCTGCACTTTCTGATCTTTAAGGACGGCTTCAAGACTCTGATCTCGCAGATTTATGTCAATGATGACGAAAAGCTCGAGACCGACGTGCAGTTCGGCGTGACACGGGCGCTGGTCGGCAACTATGTGCGGCACAGCGACGCTCCGCCGGCAAGCGACGTGAAGGGCGAATGGTATTCCCTTGATCAGACATTTGTGATGGAGCCGGGCAAGAGCAGGCTGCCCAAACCTCCAATCCAGTAGAATCAGCGGGGATTGAACCGCAGTGCCGGTTGACCTGACCGCGCTGCGGGTGTTCCTTTCCGGCCATGAATGCCATGAGTTCCCGGCCGTTGCCGGCACGCCCGCTGGCGTTGCCGAATTTGCTGACTTATGCGCGAATTGCGGCGGTGCCGGTGGTCGTCGGCTTGCTCTACTGGCAGAGCATTTTTGACGGGCCGTTGTGGCTGCGCTGGGTTGCGCTGGCATTTTTTATCGCGGCAGGCGTGACGGATATTCTCGACGGATATCTCGCACGCACCTGGGGCCAACAGTCTTCGCTCGGCCGCATGCTCGATCCCATCGCCGACAAGCTGCTGGTCGCATCCTGTCTGTTGATGCTGGCGGCGGAGGAAACAATTCGCGGATGGACGCTGCTCGCAGCCGTCGTCATCCTTTGCCGCGAGATATTGGTTTCCGGCCTGCGCGAATATCTCGCAGAATTGAGAGTCGGCGTTCCGGTGACGCGCCTCGCCAAATGGAAGACAACCGGGCAAATGGTTGCAGTCGGCTTTTTGATCGCGGGTGATGCCGGCGACCGCATCGTGCCGGTCGTCACGCAAGTCGGCATCATGCTGTTGTGGCTGTCAGCGCTCCTGACGCTCTATACTGGCTGGGACTATATGCGCGCCGGCTTGCGCTATGTGATCGACGAATGAATGTGAAATTGCGCTATTTCGCCTGGGTACGCGAGCGCGTCGGCAAGCCGGAGGAAACGGTTGAGATTCCACCGGGCGTTGCCACGGTCGGCGATTTGATGTCCTGGTTGGCCTCACGCGGCGAGGAATATGCGTTCGCGTTCGAAAACCGGAATGTGATCCGCGCCGCCATTAACCAGAGTCACGTGCGACCCGAGACCGCAATCGAAGGCGCCGGAGAAATCGCGTTTTTTCCGCCCATGACGGGCGGATAGCCGGACGGCCGCCGGCGGGCTACATTACAGCTCATGACACCGACAGTGCGTTTGCAGCGCGAGCCTTTTGACGCCGGCGCGGAAGCGGCGAAGCTCGCACGCGGCCGCGATGATGTCGGCGCGCTCATTACATTCACCGGAATTTGCCGCGGTACCGAGAACGGCGAACCGATTGCAGCGCTCACGCTCGAACATTATCCGGACATGGCGGAAGCCGAAATCGCGCGGCATGCGTCCGAGGCAGCGAGCAGATGGCCTCTGCTCGGCGTCACCGTCATTCATCGGTACGGTCGAATTGAGCCCGGCGAAAACATTGTGCTTGTCGTGACGGCGTCGTCGCATCGCGAGGCGGCATTTGCGGCCGCCGAGTTCCTGATGGATTATCTCAAGACCCGCGCGCCATTTTGGAAACAGGTTGAGACGGCGAGCGGAAAAACCTGGGTGGCCGCCAAAGCTGCCGATGATACAGCGGCGGGGCGGTGGGAGGTTCAGCGTCGCGAGCGTGAAGTGGCGGAATAGCCGCTGTCTGCTGGAGGGCAATATGGTTCCGGTCGTGTTGGCGGCAATCGCTGCCGTGGCGCTCGCTTCTCACCCGGCGTCGTCCACGGAAGTAGCCTATTTTGAAGTTCCGCGCGGAGCGCACCCGCACGACGTCGCGCCGGCACCGGATGGCAGCGTCTGGTATACGGCGCAATTTCAAGGCGCTCTCGGCATCCTCAATCCGAAAAACGGGCAGGCAACTCAAATTGCGCTTGGCGCGGGCTCGGCACCGCACGGTGTTATTGTGGGCCCTGATCGTGCCGCATGGATCACCGACGGCGGGCAGAACGCCATTGCGCGATTCGATCCAGCCACCAAGACGGTGAAGCTTTTTCCGCTGCCGAAGGAATTTCCCGGCGCCAATCTCAACACCGCGACCTTCGATCGCAAAGGCATTCTGTGGTTCACGGGGCAAAGCGGTGTTTACGGGCGTGTTGATCCGTCGAGCGGAAAAGTCGAAGCTTGGAAAGCGCCGAAAGGCACCGGACCCTACGGCATCACGACGACGCCGAACGGTGAGGTCTGGTATGCCTCGCTCGCTGGCGACCACATTGCCAAGATCGATACCGTGAGCGGCGATGCCTTGATGGTGCCGCCGCCGAAGCCGGGAGTCGGTCCCCGCCGCATCTGGTCGGATTCCAAGGGGCTGCTGTGGGTGAGCTTCTGGAATACGGGGGAAATCGGTCGCTACGATCCGATGAACAAGGCATGGAAAGTCTGGAGCCTGCCGAAGAGCAAAGGCGGCTGCTACGCGATCTATGTCGACAACAAGGACAAGATCTGGGTCACCGACTTCGTCACTAACGCCATTGTCAGGTTTGATCCGGCGACCGAGGCGTTCGAGAGCTTTCCGAGCGACAAGCGTGGTGCTTCGGTCCGGCAATTGCTTGGCCGGCCGGGCGAGGTTTGGGGTGCGGAGTCCGGCGTCGACCGACTGGTCGTGATCAAGGATTAGTGGAGGCACGGAGATCCGATGGCCCTCACTCAGCGTCCAGATCGCCGCCATGTTCTTTATTTTCTCGGTGGTGGCGCTCTATCGGCGGCCGGCCTAGGACACGCCCGTGCCGCAGAAACAAAGATCGGCCGCCTCATCATTGAGGCCCAATCCAAAGGCTCAATCTCGGAAAAAATCGACTTCATTTCGGGGGCGCTGCGAGGCACGCGCTATCTTGGCTACACGCTAATCGGCGGTCCGCAGCGCCCGGAGCAATTCGTCGTGCGCGACGATGGGTTTGATTGCGTAACCTTTTGTGAAACCGTTCTGGCAGCCGCACGCGCCGGAAGCCACGACAGATTCGACTCGGCGTTGAAAACCATCCGCTATCATGACGGTGTCGTCAGCTGGCGCGAGCGCAATCACTATTTCTTCGAATGGGGCCAGCACAACGTCGAGAACAAGGTGTGCAGACCGCTTGACATTGCGGGTTCGATTGAAATCGAGAAGAGCGTTTATTGGCACCGGGAGCTTGGCCGCCGCCGTTTTGCAATAAAGGTGATTCCGAGTGCCGTGTTCCTGGGCAACAAGGCGCTGCTCGCAAATGGTGATATCGTCGGGTTCATCACCCAGCGAGCAAACCTCGACTATTTTCACGTCGGATTTGTTGCGATGGGCGGCGGAGGCGATCTGCTGCTCAGGCACGCGTCGCAAAGCAAGCGGCGCGTCCTCGACGAGCGTATGGAGCGCTTTGTTGCGGTGAATCGCGTGCGCTATGTCACGTTGTTGCGGCCGCAGGAGCCGCGCGCCGTTGCCGGCGTTGACTAGGCGGCTGCAGCCTTCGGCTTCACCTCGGCCGTATAGTCGTCCATCAACGTCTTGGTGATCCCGCCGGGATTGAAATTCCAGTGCGCGATCTCCGCGACCGCGGTCACTTCAGCGGCCGAGCCGGTGATGAAGCATTCCGAAAAGCTCGTAAGCTCGCCCGGCATGATGCGCCGCTCAATCACTTCCATGCCGCGCTTGCGCGCGAGCCCTATGACCGTCTGGCGGGTGATGCCGTCGAGGAAGCAGTCGGCGATCGGCGTGTGAATCTTGCCGTCCTTCACGAAGAAAATATTGGCTCCGGTGCATTCGGCGACGCGCCCTTCCCAATCCAGCATCATGGCGTCGGCGTAGCCGTTGCGTTCGGCCCGGTGCTTAGAGATCGTGCAGATCATGTACAGGCCCGCCGCCTTGGCGGAGCAGGGTGCCGTCTTCGGATCAGGGCGGCGATACTCGGCGAGGTCCAGCCGGATTCCCTTTAGTCTCTGCTCGGGGTCGAAATAGCTCGGCCACTCCCAGCTCGCGATGGCGAGATGGATCGTGTTGCTCTGTGCCGAAACGCCCATCATCTCCGAGCCGCGCCAGGCAACCGGACGAACATAGGCTTCCTTCCTCCCGTTCTTTTCGACCACAAGTTTTTTGGCGGCGTCGATCTCGGCCGCGGAATAAGGAATTTCGAAATCAAGGATATTGGCGGAGCGCTTCAGCCGCTCGGAATGCGCGGTGCTCTTGAAGATCTGACCGCCATAGGCGCGTTCGCCTTCGAAGACGCAGCTCGCATAGTGAAGCCCGTGCGAGAGGACGTGGAGGTTCGCCTCGTTCCAGGGAACGAGCTTGCCGTCATACCAGATGACCCCTTCGAGCCGGTCATAGGATTGGGCAGCCATGAACTCCTCCTTCGCCTTGCGCAGCGGCGGCCTGTTGCCGCGGTGATGGCGCATTTTTCGCGCCTATTCCAACACTTTGCGTCAGCCGGTGACACCCGGTATGACTTGGCCGACCCGAAGGACGCCCTCTAAAGCCCTCGCGTGTTCATTTCGAAACGGGGCCTTTTTGGTACGATCCTTTCGTCTCGGATGCTGATTTTGTAACATAAAAACAAAATATGTCAATATGGCTGACATAAATGTGAGCAAGGTCGCTGTGGCCGGTACGGGGCTGGCAGAACGCCGTTCGACGGGTGGGGCGGCGGGCGAGCCCATTTGGGACATCATTGAGCTGCTGTTTTTCGCCTACCGTGACTTCGTCGGCGATCCCGACGAGGTGCTGCTGAAGCTTGGTTTCGGGCGCGCCCATCACCGGGTCCTGCATTTCGTCAATCGCAACCCCGGCATGAAGGTTGCGGACCTGCTCGAGATCCTCAACATCACGAAGCAGTCGCTTGGCCGCGTGCTCAAACAGTTGGTCGACCAGGGTTACGTGCTGCAGAAGGAAGGCGAGCAGGATCGCCGTCAACGTCTGCTGTATGTGACGCCGAAGGGCGAGGCCCTGGCGCTCAGGTTGGCGACGCTGCAGACGCAGCGGATCAATCGCGCGTTCGGCGAACTCGGGCCCAACGCGCACGAAGCGGCGCGCCGGTTCCTCACGTCGATGATCGATGCCGACAATCGCGACGATGTTTTGCGCCTGATCGGTCGCGCCGACCGTGCATCGAGGACTCGGGGCTGAACTTGACGGGAGGAGCTTCGGCAATGACCTTGCCCGCAACACTTCCCGACGACGCGCCGCATCTGCTGGTGGTCGACGACGACCGCCGCATTCGCGATCTGCTTTCACGGTTTCTCAGCAGCGAAGGCTATCGTGTCACGACGGCGGAAACCGCAACGGACGCGCGCGCGAAGCTGAATGGCCTCAGCTTCGATCTGCTCATCCTCGATGTCATGATGCCCGGCGAATCGGGTTTCGATCTCGCAAAAGCCATACGCGGCGATTCTAACGTGCCGATTCTGATGCTGACGGCGCGTGATGCGGCTGAGAGCAGAATCCGCGGACTCGAGATCGGTGCTGACGACTATCTCTCAAAGCCGTTCGAGCCGCGCGAACTGTCCCTGCGCATAGCCAATATTCTCAAACGCGCCCAGCCGGCACCGCCGGCGCCTGTCGAGTCGGTTCGCTTCGGACCGTTCGTGTATCATCTTGTGCGGGGCGAATTGCGCAAGGGCGAGGAGGTCATCCGCCTGACCGATCGTGAGCGCGAGATGCTGCGTATTCTTGCAGCTGCGCCGGGTGAAACAGTTCCGCGGCTGTCGCTTGCCGGGCAGGGCGGTGCTGTCAGCGAGCGCGCCGTTGACGTTCAAGTCAACCGGCTGCGACGGAAGATCGAGCGCAATCCGGCCAACCCGCTCTTCGTGCAGACAGTGCGCGGTGTCGGTTATCGGCTGGTGATCACATCATGACCAGTCTCGACATCAGCAACGGCGTGCGTACCGCACTGACGAGGCTACGCGGCGCCTGGGAATGGTACGACGCAATCCCGGTGGTGCGCAGGATCCACAGCGCGCTCGGTCAGGTCGCCGAAGGCTGGCGTCGTGCGAGTCGTTGGCTCAACAGCGTCATGCCCAAGGGCCTTTACGCCCGCGCGCTGCTCATCATCATCGCGCCGATGGTGATCCTGCAATCGGTCATCGCTTTCGTCTTCATGGAACGCCACTGGAACGTCGTTACCCAGCGGCTGTCCGCCAGCGTGGTCCAGGACATCGCCGCCCTGATCGACATCTATCGTGGCTATCCGCA
>DATBTA010000039.1:0-2035 GCA_036559505.1 Pseudolabrys sp.
CGATCCGGGTTCGCCGAATTCGGCCGACAGCCCGCGGGTCGCCGCCGTGATCTGTTCCCGCATGAGCGCAATGTGTTCGTCGCTTGCGCGCATTGTCGGAGTCGAAGCGCTGATCGCTCCGATCACGGTGCCGGCCTGGTCACGGATCGCCGCACCGACGCAAATGACTCCCGGCAGATATTCTTCGCGATCGATCGCATAACCGTTACGGCGGACGATCCGCAGTGACTCGAGCAATGCAGGCAGCTCGGTGATCGTCTTGTCGGTGAAACGCTTCATTCCGCTCGCGAGGATGCGCTTGATCTCGTCTTCCGGCAGCCACGCCATGATGGCCTTGCCGACAGACGTTGCGTGCGGCGCCTCGACCTTCCCGATCTTGCCGGTGTCGACACGGACTGCGTGGCGCGCCTCGCGCACGGACAGCGTGACGACGCTGTCGCCCTGCAACGCAGCGAGATGGACCGTCTCACCGGTCGCCTGATTGACGGTTTCGAGATAAGGCTGCGCCCGGCGCGGCAGATCGACCTGCAGACACGCATGGCCGAGATAGATGATGCGCGGCCCGAGCGCGTAGAGGCGCCGTCCCGGCACCTTCGCCGCGAAGCCACGCTGGATGAGCGTGGCCAGCAGGTGATGGCACGTCGAAATGTTGAGGCCGGTCCGGTTGGCGAGATCCGTCAGCGTCGCTTCACCGCCCGCTTCCGCGATGGTCTCGAGCAGAAATAAAGCGCGGTCGACGGATTGGATGCTGTGACCGTCGCCTTCCCGTGTGCGCGACGCACGCGATTTGACGCCGGGGCCAGGCAGGATTGTTGCGTTCATTGGTCGTTTCTCCCTGGCTGGAAGGGAAAATCCTCTGCCGGGGGGAGTCAAGGCTTTTTCAGCATAAGGAACGTGATTTTCAGCAGGTAAAAACAGGTAAGCGCCTGTTTTTACGAGGAATACTAGCGGGCGTCAGCCAATCCCAGCTCGATTTCGAGAGCGCCGCAAAGCATTTGGCCGAGCAAAATGTGCATTTCCTGAATGCGGGCGGTCGTTGCCGACGGGACAAGTAAAAGGTGGTCGGCATGCGCCGGCATGGAGCCGCCGTCGTTGGCGCCAAACGCCGCCGTGACGAGGCCCATAGCTTTCGCTTGTTTCAGGCCAGCGATGACATTCGCGCTTTTACCGGAGGTCGAGATGGCGACCGCGACATCGCCTTTCCGGCCCAACGCCTCGATCTGACGGGCAAATATTTTTTCAAATCCCAGATCGTTGCCAGCGGCCGTGAGCGCCGAGCTGTCGGTGGTCAACGCGATTGCCGCGATCGCGGCGCGATCCTTCTTGTAGCGAACGGTCAGCTCGGTTGCGAGATGCTGTGCGTCCGCGGCACTGCCGCCATTGCCGAAAAACATCAGCTTACCGCCGGCGCGGATCGACGTCGCGCAGGCCTGCACCAGCTTTGCAAATGTATCGGACAATGCCGCTTCCGTGCGTCGCGCAACGTCGTTGTGCTCGGCGAACTCGGCTTTGAAGAATATGGTGAGGTCCACTGCCGCTCTCTTCACGCCGCCTCGCCGCGAAATTCAGGAACTGCATCGCGCAAGACATTGTAGATCGCCGCGCGCTCGCCGCGCGTGACACCCTGCTCCAGGGTCGCCACCCAGGCACGGATCGTCTCGAGCGAGGGTGAAACAGGCTTGGCGGCGACGATGCCCGGAATGCCGATCTCGGATGTCTCCTCGCCGCGCGCAAAAAGGATCTCGTTTAAGCGTTCGCCCGGGCGAATGCCGGTGAAGGCGATCTTGATGTCCCTGCCCGGCTCGAGCCCGCTCAGACGAATGATGCGCTCGGCCAGGTCGACGATCTTTACCGGCTGTCCCATGTTGAGGACATAGACCGATGCATCTCCATTCGACTGTTCCGATGCGTGACTCGCGGCCATTACGACGAGGTCGCAGGCCTCCCGAATCGTCATGAAGTAACGGACCATGTCGGGATGCGTCACCGTCACCGGACCGCCCGCCTCGATCTGCGCCTTGAACTTCGGAACGAC
>DATBTA010000040.1:0-3226 GCA_036559505.1 Pseudolabrys sp.
GCTCGACGCCGCGATGTTCGAAACATCCGGGGAGGCATAACGGCGCAAATGGCGATATAATCGTCGCCATGAAGCGAGCTAAACCTGCCGATAAACCGCTGCGTGGACTTTCGGGCCGCCTGGTCCTGCTTGGCGCCGGGAAGATGGGCTCGGCCATGCTCGAGGGCTGGCTCGCGCGCGGACTTGACCCGCGCAAGCTCACCGTGCTCGAGCCGCATCCCACGAAGGCGATCCAGGCGCTGGTGCGTCGCGGCGTGACGATCAATCCCCGCAAAAAGATTTTCGAAGCAAGCGCGGTCGTGATCGCAGTCAAGCCGCAGAACGCGCCGGAAGCCATGCCGACGCTCGAGCCCTTCGTCGGCAAATCAACCCTGGCGCTGTCGATTATGGCGGGCCGGACTGTTGCCTTTCTGCAGGGCGCACTTCCGGCGGGGACGGCGATCGTGCGCGCGATGCCGAACACGCCGGCCGCGATCGGTCGCAGCATTACGGTTGCCTGCGCCAACCCGATGGTGAGCGCACGCCAGCGCAAGCTCGCCTCCAATCTGCTCTCAGCCATTGGCAAAGTGGAATGGGCCCGCGATGAAACGCTGATGGACGCAGTCACGGCGCTCTCCGGCTCAGGGCCCGCCTACGTATTTCTTCTGGCGGAAGCAATGGCCAGCGCCGGCATCGCGGCGGGGCTGCCCCCGGCCCTCGCAACCCGGCTCGCGCACGACACCGTCGCGGGTTCCGGGGAATTGCTGCATCGTTCGCAGCTCAGCGCGGCAACCTTGCGGGAGAATGTGACCTCGCCAGGCGGGACGACCGCTGCTGCCCTCGACGTGCTTTTGGGACCTGGCGGTCTTGAGGAACTGATGACGAAGGCCATCGCCGCCGCCACGCGCCGGTCGCGCGACCTGGCGGGGTAGGGCACGCCCTAGAACCGTCCTCATTCCAGCCCTACATTGACAGACAGACGAATTTGCATGGGAGGTCGTCATGGCCCGCAAGTCCAAGCGTCCGCGCAGAAGTCCGGCCGCAGCCGGAACGCGAGGGGGCACCGACCGCGATAAGGCGATCGATGCACTGATGTCGCTGCTCGCCGATCATTCGTTCGAACAAGTCGGGCTGGCCGAAGTCGCCGGCAAAGCCGGTATCAAGCTTTCGCAGCTCCGTGCCGAATTTGGATCGACGCTTGCGATTTTGGCCGCCCATATCAAAGAGATCGACCGTGTTGTCCTCGCCGGCGGCGATGGCGACATGGCAGAAGAGCCCGCGCGCGAACGCCTGTTCGACGTGCTGATGCGCCGCCTGGAGGCGCTCGCACCTTACCGGGATGCTGTCCGCTCGATCATGCGCTCGGCGCGGCGAAATCCCGGGCTCGCCTTCGCGCTCAATGCCATGGCAGTGCGCTCGCAACGCTGGATGCTTGAGGCTGCCGGCATCGGCACAGCGGGTCCGCGCGGCGCCCTGCGGGCGCAAGGCGCGGCGCTGATGTTTGCACGCGTGCTGTCGGTATGGATCGAAGACGAGGACGACGGTCTTGACCGAACTATGGCGGCGCTCGATCGCGGGCTTGCAAGCGCCGAGCGTTGGGCGGGATTCCTTGACGATCTTTGCGCACTTCCTGGATGCGTTTTGCGCGGGCCGAGGCGCCGTCGTCGCAGGCGTGGCGAAGAAGCGGAAGCAGCCTAGACCGGCACACGGACGGTCGCACGCAATCCGCCCATCGGACTGTCGCCGAGCGTGATGTCACCGCCGTGTGAACGCGCGATGTCACGCGCGATCGCCAGTCCCAGACCGGTGCCGCCCTCGTCCTGATTGCGGGCATCGTCAAGCCGCAAGAACGGTTTGAAGACCTCTTCGCGCATATCGGCCGGAATGCCCGGCCCGTCATCGTCGATGGTGACCGTGAGATACCGGTGGTCGCGGTGGCCGGAAATAGCAATTGACGGCGCGTGGCGTGCCGCATTGGAAACAAGATTGGCCAGGCAGCGCTTGAAAGCCGCGGGACGCACCGTGACAATCGGCGGACCGTGGAAAAGCACGGTGGCCTTGTGGCCATGGCGCTCGGCGTCGAGACGCAGTTCCTCCAAAAATTCCGCCATATCGGTCGGCGCCGCGATCTCGCCGCTGTCACCGCGCGCGAAGGCAAGATAGGCTTCCAGCATCCGCGCCATTTCGTCGATGTCTTTCTGCATCGCCTCGACTTCAGGCGTCTTCTTTTTGATGAGCGCGAGCTCGAGCTTGAATCGCGTGAGCACGGTGCGCAAGTCATGCGAAACGCCGGCCAGCATCGCCGTCCGTTGATCGATTGATCGCTCGATGCGGGTTTTCATTTCAATGAAAGCGGCCGCCGCCCGGCGGACTTCGCGAGCGCCGCGAGGACGGAAGTTCGGCACTTCTCTCCCCTTGCCGAAACTTTCAGCGGCGTCGGCCAGACGCAAAATGGGTTTGATCTGGTTGCGCAGGAAAATGATTGCGACGGTCAGCAGCACCGTTGACGTGCCGACCATCCAGAGCAGGAAAATTTCCGAGTTCGAGACATAGGCGGCGCTGCGCCGGGCAAAGACCCGCATCACCGTGTTGTCGAGCTGGACCCGGATTTCCAGCAGCGCGGACTTGCCGACCGTATCCATCCAATAAGGACGCCCGATTTGCTTGCGCAATTCCTCCGCCAACGCCTGATCCAGTAGTGAAAAGAATGGCTTAGGGCCGGGCGGCGGCATCTCCGAAAGCGGCAGAAAATCGACCACGAGTCCGAGGCGTTGCTGCGCGATGCGCCGTATTTGCGCCTGATCGGCATCCTGCGGATAGCCACGATAGATGTCGATCAGCGCAGCAATGTCCTGGACCACGCTTGCGGACAGGCGCTGCGTGACCACGTTCCAATGCCGTTCCATGAACACGAAAGCGACGACGGATTGGAGGATCACCATCGGCGCAATGATGATCAGCAGCGCTCGGGCGTAGAGACCCTTCGGCATGACGCTGTTGAGCCACCGGCTCGCCCTGCGCCAGCCTTCGGCGACCTGTCCGAGCGCGCTATGGATCCGGCGCACGACTGGGATTGCGTCATACCATTCCCAGGCGCCGCGCAGCCTCATCAGCGCGGTACGCACGCCGTTGCCGATGTCGAGACTGGTCATGATGTGATCACCAGCCGATAACCGACACCGCGCACTGTCTGCACGAAGAGCGGGTTGGCCGGATTGCGCTCGATCTTCCGTCGCAGCCGGTTGAC
>DATBTA010000041.1:0-8128 GCA_036559505.1 Pseudolabrys sp.
GCGTCACAAGGTCAGGTATTTCGTTTGGCGAATGCTCGGTGTCGAGCAGGATCCAGTCAAATCCGCTGTCGGAAATGACCTCAGCCGCGATGTTGCTGCACAGGCTCGACCACAGCCCGATCTGAAGTTTTCCCTGCGCGATGGCATGCTTGAAGGCGTTGCTTTGCATTTCCGGCATTTTGTCTCTCACACGAATTGAATGGCGATGCCGCCGAGCTGGCCGAAGTCGGCATGAAGCGTGTCGCCCTTTTGCGCGAAGACGACGCGAGTAAACGAGCCGGCAAGCACGATGTGCCCGGGCTCGAGCGCGTGACCGTGCGGGCCGATCTTGTTGGCAAGCCAAGCGACACCGAGCGCCGGATGACCGAGCACGCCGGCGGCCAGACCTGTCTCCTCAATTTCGGAATTGCGGGACATGATTCCACCCACCCAGCGCAGGTCAACGTCCAGCGGGCCGACCGGGCGCCCACCCATTGCGATGCCGGCCGCGGCGCCGTTGTCCGCAACGGTATCGACGATCTTGCGCGGGTCCTGGATGCGCGCATCGACAATCTCAATCGCGGGGACCACGTATTCGGTGGCGCGCAGGACATCCGTCAGGCCGACGCCCGGCCCCTGCAGCCTCTTGCCCATGATGAAGGCAAGCTCAACCTCTACCCGCGGCTTGCAGTAGTCGGCGTGCTTGACCTTGGCGCCATCGGCGATCAGCTGATCGTCGAGAATGTAGCCGTAGTCGGGTTCATCGATCATCGACGAGCGCTGCATGGCTTTCGACGTCAGCCCCACTTTGTGGCCGATCAGCTTGGCTCCGGCCCTGACCTTGCGCTGCATCACGTCGGTGGAAATCGCGTAGGAATCCTCGATGGTGATATCCGGAAACGTCACGTGCAGCTGCACCGCCTGCTTTCGCTCTTTTTGCGCCGCCATCAGGATATCGGCGGCTTTCTTACGGTCGGCGTCAGACAGCATGATCGATCCCCCTGCCAGACCGATGCTGTAACGGTTCGCACGAGAAATTTAAAGGGAGGGATCTCGCGCCGCCGTAACGCGCGCTAGTCCGACTTTTCGGCAGCCTTGCGCTCTTTTCGTTTCTGGATCTTGCGGTTGGTGAAACGCAGCACGCGGGCAAGCGGCGGGCGCATCGGCCGCACGTCGTAAGCCAGCAGCGCAAGGCCGATCGGCAGCATCCAGAATCCGAGCACGGGCAGGAATCCAAGGACCCCACCACCGGTCAGCGCGATGCCTGCCGGCACGCGCACCCAGACGGCCTCCGGCTGACGCAAGCGGTCGAGGTTGCGGCCGGCCCAGTCAGGCATGTGGTCCTGCAGCCGATCCATTTCCTCGTCAAAGTCGGGCGCGCGCGTCATGCCAGATCAAAGGCCTCGGGCGCGGATTTGTTCCGGCCCTAGTGCTTGAGCTTGGGATCCACCTTGAACTTCGCCTCGGTCTTTTTCGTGATTTCATCGACCGTCACACCCGGCGCAAGCTCGGTGAGCGTCATGCCGCCGGCCTTCTTGTCGATGGTGAACACACCGAGGTCGGTGATCACCATGTCGACAACGCCGGCACCGGTGAGCGGCAATTTGCATTTGTGAAGCAGCTTCGCCTCATCCTTGGCGGTGTGCTCCATCACCACCACCACTTTTTTCACGCCGGCGACCAGATCCATCGCGCCGCCCATGCCCTTCACCATCTTGCCGGGAATCATCCAGTTGGCGAGGTCGCCGTTCTCCGCGACCTGCATCGCGCCGAGGATCGACAGGTCGATATGTCCGCCGCGGATCATGGCGAACGAATCCGCCGACGAAAAAAAGCTGGTGGTCGGCAATTCGGTGACGGTCTGCTTGCCGGCGTTGATCAGATCGGGATCTTCCTCTCCTTCATAAGGGAAAGGCCCAAAACCGAGCATGCCGTTTTCGCTCTGCAACTGAACCGTCATGCCGTCGGGAATGTAGTTCGACACCAGCGTTGGAATGCCGATGCCGAGATTGACATAAAAGCCGTCGCGCAATTCCTTGGCGGCGCGTTCGGCCATTTGTTCGCGGGTCCAAGGCATCAGACTTCCTCCCCTGTTCCAGCTGCAGCCACGCGCTTGCGCACCGTGCGCTGCTCGATGTGCTTGACCGCATTCGGCACGTGCACGATGCGTTTGACGTATACGCCCGGCGTGATGATGTGATCGGGGTTGAGATCGCCCGGCTGCACAAGATGTTCAACCTCGGCGACGGTCATCTTTCCGGCCGTTGCCATCATCGGGTTGAAGTTTCGCGCCGTCTTCCGATAGACGAGATTGCCTTCGGTATCGGCCATCCAGGCGTGAACGATCGACAGGTCGGCCACGATGCCGCGCTCCATGATGTAGCGGCTGCCGTCGAACTCGCGCTCTTCCTTGCCCTTCGCAATGTCGGTGCCTGCGCCCGTGCGCGTGAAGAAGGCAGGAATTCCCGCGCCGCCCGCGCGGATACGCTCGGCCAAAGTGCCTTGCGGGTTGAATTCGATCTCGAGCTCGCCCGCGAGATATTGCTGAGCGAAGAGCTTGTTCTCGCCGACGTAGGACGAGATCATTTTCTTCACCTGCCGCGTCTCGAGCAACAGCCCAAGCCCGGCGCCGTCGACGCCCGCGTTGTTGGAAACAACCGTCAGATTCTTCACGCCGCTGTCGCGAATGGCCTTGATCAGGGTTTCGGGAATTCCGCAGAGGCCAAAGCCTCCGCAGCAGATCAGCATGCCGTCCTTGAGCAGGCCTGCCAGCGCGGCTTTCGCGTCGGGATAGACTTTTTTCATTGAACGCTACCGTTTTCGTCTTCAGGAATTGCGAGAAAACATCATTCGCCTAGGCACATGCAAGCCTAGCGCGCCGGAGTCGCAGGTGGGGTGGCCGGCGCCGCCGGCGTGACGTCGGTGACGGGATTTTTAGGCGGGGTAATGTCACGGACCGGATTGGACGGCCTTTGCGGCGCGGCCGGTGCCGCTGGTGCGGGCGCCGGTTTCACCGCCGCGTCCTGCGCCGTCGAGATCGTCCTCGGCAAGAAAGGCACGCGATGCGGGTAGTAGGTCCAGAATATGAAGATCGCCGCGAAAAGCACCGCCGACAACACGGCGGCCGCCCCGCGGCGGCTGAAAGAGAGAAGGCCGCCGAGGAAAGTGGAAATGGCGACAAAGATGGCCAGCAGTATGACGTAAAGCCAGTCCACCTGCGCAAGATCGATCGGCATCGAACCCATTCCCTCTACGCCCAGCTTAGCCCAGACCCGCGATGCGGGTCACGTTAAACTCCGGTTCCCCTCTTTCGGGATCACACGCTATACCTGCGCCCGATGCCGAATGTCCTTATTCTTACCGAAGTCCAGGAAGCCATGCGCGCACGCTACAAGGCGATGCTGCTTGAGCGCTTCCCGCAACTGACCATCAACGTCGTCGGTCATCACAATGATGTGGGCCCCTACATCGCCGACATCGACATTCTGTTGTGCTTTTCCCCGCCGATGGCCGACCACGTGGTGCGCGATGCGCCGAAACTGAAGTGGATCCAAGCACTCGGCACCGGCGTCGATAACATCGTCGACCTGCCTTCGCTCGGAAAAGAAGTGCTGGTCACGAACGTTCGTGGCATCCATGGCGCGCCGGTGTCCGAAGCGACCATCGCCTTCATGCTCTCGCTCGCGCGCGACATGCCGCGCTCGGTGCGCGCGCAGGAGCAATCCAAGTGGGAACGCTGGCCGTCGGCGTTGCTCGCGGGCAAGACCGTCGGCATCTTCGGCGTGGGATTGATCGCCGAATATCTGGCGCCGATCTGCAAGAATTTCGGCATGACCGTCGTCGGCATCAGCGGCAGCCCACGCGAAACCAAACACTTCGATCGCATGGCGCACCGGAACGATCTTACCAAGGTGGCCGGTGATCTTGATTTTCTCGTCGTGCTCACGCCGCTCACGCCTGACACACGCAACATTGTCGGCGAAAAGGTCTTTTCCGCGATGAAACCGACGGCCTATCTGGTCAATGTTGCACGCGGCGGCGTCGTCGATGAACCCGCACTCATCGCAGCCCTTGAAGCGGGAAAA
Source organism: Pseudolabrys sp. (assembly GCA_036559505.1). GTDB lineage: Bacteria > Pseudomonadota > Alphaproteobacteria > Rhizobiales > Xanthobacteraceae > Pseudolabrys. The sequence continues at coordinate 4,065 of DATBTA010000041.1, forward strand.
ATCGCCGGCGCCGGGCTCGATGTCTTCTCGCAGGAGCCGCTGCCGTCCGAAAATCCTTTGTGGAAGACGAAAAACCTGACGATTTTCTCGCACCTTGGCGGCTACTCGCAGGGCTACGAAGATCGTGCAATGCCGACCATCGCCGGCAACATGGGCAAATTTCTTGCCGGCGATCTCAAATCCATGATCAACATCGTGCGCAAGCCCGCATCCTGGAAAGACTGAAACCATGGCCTTGTCCGAACGACTGAACACGCCGATCTCCGACGCCGAGCTCGAACGCCGCTGGCGGGCCGTGCGCGCGGCCATGGAGAAAGAAAAGATCGACGTTCTGCTGATGCAGAACAACAATGATCACATGGGCGGCTACGTGCGCTGGTTCACCGACATGCCGGCCACCAACGGCTACCCCAACACCGTGGTGTTTCCGCGCGACGATGAAATGACCGTGGTGTGCCAGGGACCTTTCGGCGGCAGCGAGGCGACCGCGCAGGGCGATCAGAACTGGCGCGGCGTGAAACGCATCCTCACGACGCCGAGCTACGCGTCGGCGCATTACACGAAAGAGTACGATCCGGAGCTTGCCGCTACCGCGCTCAAGCCCTTCGCCAAGGGCGTGATCGGTTACGTCGGCACCTACCAGATGTCCTTTGCGACGCTCGACGCCATCAAGCGCGCTTTTCCGCAGGCGCGCTTTGTCGACGCGACTGACATGGTCGACCGCGTCAAGGTCATCAAGAGCCCCGAAGAGATGGAGCTCGTGAAGCGCGCCGCGCTGATGCAGGACGGCGCCATGCGCGCCGCTTTCGCTGCCGTGAAACCCGGCATGCGCGACACGGAAGTCGCGGCCGTCGCCCAGCATTACAGCCAATGCCACGGCAGCGAGAACGGCATCTATCTCTGCGCCTCGATGCCGCTCGGCAAGCCGTCGAAATTCGCCAACCGCCATCTGCAAAATCGTGTGATCCAGAAAGGCGATCAGATCGCATTGCTGGTTGAGGATAACGGCCCGGGCGGCATGTACACCGAGCTCGGGCGCTCATGCGTCGTCGGCGCGAAGGTGCCGCAGGCGATGAAGGACGAGCTAGAATTCTGTAAAGCCTCGCGCAAGTTCACGCTCGACCTGCTCAAGCCCGGCACGCCCTGCAAGGACATCTGGGATGCCTTCAACGATTTCATGAAGAAAAACGGCAGGCCTGCGGAAGCCCGGCTCTATTGTCATGGCCAGGGCTACGATCTGGTCGAGCGCCCCCTCGTCCGACACGACGAGCCCATGACCATCGCGAAGGACATGAACATCGTCGTCCATCCGACGTATATCCACGCCGGTTACCTCAATTGGCTGTGCGACAATTACCTGATCGGCGGTAACGGCCCCGGCGACCGGCTGCACCAGTTTCCCGAAGAGGTGATCGAGGTCGGCTAGTGTCACGCTTGACGGGCGCCCATCGCCCGCGCAAGGCTCGATGCCTGTTATTAAGAGGACAGCGATGAAAAAAGTACTGCTTGCCGCGGCCTTCGCCGCGCTCGTCTCGGCTGGCCAGGCCAGCGCTCAGGATTTTCCGACGCGCCCTGTGACGATGGTCATTCCGTTCGCCGCGGGCGGACCGCAAGACACGATCGGCCGTGTCATCGCGCAGCGCATGAGCGAGCTGCTCGGTCAGCAGGTGGTCGTTGAAAACGTCGGTGGCGCGGGTGGCATGACCGGTTCCAAGCGTGTCGCCGATGCGAAGCCTGACGGCTACACGATGGTGCTCGGCAGCGTCGGCACGCATGCGCAGAACCAGACGCTCTACAAGCGGCCCATGTACAACGTGGAGACCGATTTCACGCCGGTGGCCTACCTCGCGGTCACTCCGATCGCGCTCATCACGCGGCCGGACCTGCCGGTGAGCAATCTCAAGGATTTTGTCGCCTACGCCAAAGCCAACCAGGGCAAAATGCAATTCGGTTCGGCCGGCGCCGGCTCCGCCACGCATCTCGGCTGCGTCGTTCTGAACACCGCCATGGGCACGCCGATGATCACGCATGTTCCCTATAAAGGGACCGGCCCGGCGATGCAGGACCTTATCGCCGGCCGCATCGATTATCTGTGCGAGATCATCGCGACGGCCAAGCCGCAGATCGAGGGCCAGAAAGTCAAAGGCGTCGCCATCATGACCAAGGAGCGTTCGCCGGTCCTGCCTGATCTTGCGACCACCATCGAACAGGGCCTCGACGTCCAGGCCTATACCTGGAGCTCGCTGTTCCTTCCGAAAGGCGCTCCGGCCGATGTCGTGAAGAAGCTCAACGAAGCTGCAGCCGCCGCAATTGCGACGCCATCCGTGCAGGAGCGGCTTTCAAAACTGGGCGCGACCGTTGCCGCACCGAACGAGCGTAGTCCGCAATGGCTTGCCGACTTCGTGAAGAGCGAAGTAAAAAAATGGGAAGCCCCGATCAAGGCAAGCGGCGTGCAGGTGGAATAAGACCTGCCGCCGAGGTGCATACGGGTAGCGTAGAGGAACAAGGGGTTGACCATGGCCGACGTCAAGTTTCTCAACCCCGATACGCTCGGCAAGCCGCTTGGCCAGTACTCGCATCTCACCCGAGTCAAGGCGTCGGAATTCGTCTTCATCGCCGGCCAGGTTGGCGTTGACAGCAGCGGCAAGCTTGTCGGCGACGGCGATTTCGATGCCCAGTGCGTCCAGACCTTTGCGAATATCGAGGCCGCACTCAAATCGGTCGGCACCGGCTGGGAAAATATCGTCCAGTTCACAACCTACCTTGTGCACTCGCAGGATATTCCCAAGTTCATGAAATACCGCCTGCGCGAATTTCCGAAAATGTTTCCGGGCGGCGCCTATCCGCCGAATACGCTGCTGATGATCGACCGCCTCGTGCAGGAGGCTTTGCTGGTGGAAGTGCAGGCCGTCGCCGCGCTCTAGGGAGTGGGCTTGTCCATCAGGCTGACGTGGGCCGCCACGACACGCCAACCTTCCGGAAATTTCACCCAGGTCTGAGTCTGACGGCCGATTTTTCCGGGCGCGGATGGCCGCTCATAAAGCGTCGAGGCCACCGCAAATTCGCGTCCGAACGTCGTGATGACGGTGCGCGATAATTTCCGGCCGAGCGCCACCGGCGAGCGCGCCGAGCGGAACGATTTTATTTCCGAAGAACCGTAAAGAATTTCGCCGGCGCCGTAACGGATCGTGCGTTGGTCGTCGCGAAACAATTCGTCGAGCACCGCAACATCGTTCGAGACCAGCGCCTTTTCGTAGCGGTCGAACGCCGCTTTCACTTCGGCGACGACGTCCGGCAGATCGATGTCCATTGAGTCCTCCTTGCTCCGCCATAATGTCATTGCCGTGCTTGACCCGGCAATCCATGAGGCCACTCAGGATGCACAGCCGTAAGGCTCTTAGGCGCTGCACCTCATCATGGATGCGCGGGTCATAGGCGTGTGAAAGCACGCCGTTGTTCGAACGGCTATGCCCGCGCATGACACTGAGTGTGGGGCACGCGCGACCCTCACGCGTTTTCCGATTCACTTTTCAAACAGCCAGTTTTCGAGAAGACGAGCGCCATCGCCCGTATTCTTTATCGAGGCCCCGGGCAGGCCCGTCTTCCCTTTCCCCTCCGGATACGAGGGGATGGCGCGCCAGGTGGCACTGCCGTCGTCGTTGAGTATCCGCATCCCCTCTCGAGGATGCGGAAGCGCCTCCCGGCGCGCCACCCGAACATCGTTCAATGTCCGGGCTCATTTGCGGCCGTCTTCTTCCGTTCGTCGCAATGACGGAAACGGAATTCCTGCGCCGGGCCGCGCTTTCCGGTTTGGCGCTGCAGGCTTGACCGGTCGTCCCTGCCGTTCGCATGGCCCCTTGTGGGTGGCCTTTGAACGTCAGGGCTTTCCGGCAAGCGGCAAAGCACCGCTCCCGTCAGCCAGCTCCTGGCAGGCGGCTCGTATTGGCCACCGGGCGGAGCCCCGGCGCCGCCCGAGTGCTTGGGAGGAGCGTTCGTCTCCCGCCCGCGGGCGCCGCATCCGGCTCCATCATCAGACGCCTCTAGATGACGCCCCTCGATCGAGC
>DATBTA010000042.1:0-1564 GCA_036559505.1 Pseudolabrys sp.
CTTGGCAGGCGGGCTGCCAAACGATTGATAATCGGCCGAACAGGTCCGGAGGGCGAATGCTAGATCCCGGCCGGGTCTGGCCCAGACCAGGCCTCTTCGCGATCCTCCGGGGCGAGCGTGTCTTGCGAGGCTTGCGAGGCCTGCGAGGCGCTCACATCGAAACTGGCCGGCTCGAACAAGGACCGCGCTTCGGAGCTCGGAGCCTCCTCCTCGCCGGACTCGGTGCGGCCGTTGATGAGATCCATCAACATGCGGGCGCCGAATTGGGCCTTCTGCACGAACACACTGAACGCATCCTTGCCCCTGGCGCAGGTCTCCGGGTTGCGGTCGCAGAACGTTGCGACGTCGTTCACCGCGGCCTGCGCGGTGCCGTAGACTTCGCTGCGCTGCTGCGCGTCGGTCGGCAGCAGCAGAACGATGATCATCAGCCAGAAGGCTGTCCTAATCAGGAACAGCATTGCTTTGCCCTCTCTGTTAAAAATCCTGCGGCTTATGCCGCTATCATTCCCCTCGAGGCTGGCAATATAGCGTAGATGAAATAAGGGAGTTTCACTGAAATCAATAAAGTTTGAATCGAAAATTCCACTCGATTCTGTAGCTCAGACGATTAGCACTTCAGTAATACTTGATTATTTTTCGCTATAGAATTGTCTCAAATTTTAGAGGAAAGCGCCGGTCGCGGGGAGTTTGCGGCGCCGCTTCAGCCGATCAGCTTCCGAACCGCGCTTTATGCTTCCTTAAGCGGCGACGACAATAATCCGAAACCAAGACAATCGGGGACGTAGCGGTGCTTGGCCCGCTCCGAGATGCGCGTGTTCAGCAGTGAAAGTGTGCGGGGGCTCTCAGCCTATTTCAACTCGCTCGTGCACGATTCCGCCCGCGGCGACGCGCTGACAGCCGCCCGTCACCAATCCTTTATCGCTTCGCATCTGCTCGGCGGCCTCATCGCCCTTTGCGTCTTTCCCGTTTATCTCGTGGTCAGCGGCAAGCCGTCGTTGCTTACCGCGGCCGCCTTCCTCTGGCTGCTGTCGCCGATCGCCATCGCCATCTTTCTGTCCCGGACCGGCAAATTCGCCGCGGCGCACCTCGCCTCGGCAGCGAATTTCGCCGGACTGGTGACATATTGCGCTTGGCTTACCGGCGGTCTCAGCTCGTGGCTCATCCCGTGGATGGTGGCCGTGCCATTGGAGGCCGCGCTCGCTACCGACCGGCGCATTGTCGCCTGGGCGGCTGGTGCCGCCGGACTCGGCCTGGTCGTTCTTGCCGCGGCCCAGTGGCTGGGACATGTGCAGCCGCCGCAAGCCATGGGGCTGTCACCCATGTTGCTCGCCTTTGTCGGCACCATGAGCGCCATGGCCTACGCCGCAGCCTTGGCGGTGATGGTCCAGCTCGTTCACGGCCGATCGGAGAATGCGGTGCGCGCCGGCGAAGAGCGCTACCGCCTGCTGGCCGAGAATGCGACCGACATGATCACGCGCCATGACGATAAGGGCCGCGTCATATTCGTTTCGCTCGCGGCGCAGCAGCTGTTTGGCGAACCGGCGCAGAAAATCATCGGAGACGG
>DATBTA010000043.1:0-4341 GCA_036559505.1 Pseudolabrys sp.
AGGGTGTGGAACACGTTGATGCGCGAAGCTCGCGAAGCCGAATTCCAGCTCGAACGCTGAACAAGAAAATGAAAACTTGAGGGAGGATTCCATGATCCGCAGATCAACCGCATTGATAGCCGGCGCCATGCTCCTGGGCGCAATGTTGACGGGTGCCGGACCCGCCGCCGCGCAAGGCAAGAAGCTTGTGATCGCTCTGCCGGGAATTCCGCCGATCTTTTCAGTGACAATTGCCTATGTCGCCGAAAAGCAAGGCTTTTTCAAAAAGCATGGGGCCGACGTTGAAATCCGGCCATTTGACAACGGCACCGCGGCAGCGCGCGCGGTCGTTGCCGGCGACATCGATATGGCCTGGTCGCCGACGCCCCCGGTCATCAATCAGATCTCCAACGCCGACGTCCCGCTTGTTGCGCTATACGGAATGCCCAATCCGGATTGGGTCATCGGCGCCAGCGAGACCGGCAAGACCTGCAAAGATATGGCCGGCCAGGACGTCGGCGTCGATTCGATCAATGGCGCCCGTTCCGTTGCCCTCCGCTCCATGCTCACCGCCGGCTGCCCAGGCATGAAGATCGAAGACGTGAAACAGGTTGCGCTCGGCTCGGGTCCCGGACCGGCGCTCATTGCCGGCCGCCTGCATTATGCCGTGCTGCATCTCGACGACCTCGCCGAGATCGAAGCGCAGGGCAAAAAGCTCAATATCTTGCTGGCCATGAAGAACACCAATCCCACCAGCCATTACCTCATGCTGGTCGCGCGCAAAGACAACCTGAAGGCCAATCGTGATGCATTCGTGCGTGCGGTCGCCGGCATGATCGAATCCGCGCGTTTCATGCAGGATCCGAAAAACGCCGATGCGGTCGCCGAGGTCGCCACCAATACCGGTCACAGCAAGGACGTGAACAAAAAAGCCTTGAAAGCCTTCCTCGATATCGAGTTTTGGGCGGCCAAGGACGACGGCCTTCCGCGCAACAAGCTCGAAGCCACCGCTAGCCTGATGAAGAAGATCGGCGCCATCAAGCCGGAGAAGGAGCCGGTGACATTCGATAGTCTCGTCGATGCGAGTGTCTGGAAAGACGCCAATGCAATGGTGAAGTAAGCGACTTCATCTTAGCGTCGCGGCGAAGCTTGCAGATTTCATTGGTCCCTCGTGGAAGCGAGGGACCTGCAGTTTCGGCGCACAAGACAGCCGCTCTTCGGTAGATCGTCGGCACCGCAGACGACTGCGACAGAGAAGTAAGTGACAGACGTGCAACAAGCCATCCGCCGCTACCTCCCATTCTGGATCAGCCTGCTTGTCGGCATCGCGCTTTGGGAGGCCGCCGGTCGTAGCACCAGCGCAGCCTTCATGGTGCCATTCAGCGAGACTCTTCGCAGGCTGTGGCAGCTGATCGTCGCCGGCGATTTCTTCAAACAGCTGGCTGACTCAGCAACCCTGTTTTTCACCGGCTTTTTTATTGCGCTGCTGGTCGGCACGCCGCTCGGCATGCTGCTTGCACGCGTGCGCGCGCTGCGCATCGGCATCGAGCCCTACATCATGATCATCTACGCAACGCCGTTGGTTGCGTTGATTCCGTTCATCCTGTCGATGATGGGCTTCGGCTTTGCACCCAAGGTGCTCGTGGTCTTCCTGTTCGCAGTATTTCCCGTGCTCTACAACACGGTCGAAGGCGCCCGCAGCATTAAACCGGAATTGATCGAGGTCGCAAAGTCATTCCGCTCCAGCGAGTGGGCGCTGTGGCGCGAGGTGATGCTTCCCTACACGCTGCCCTACACCATGACCGGTGTCCGCCAGGCGATCGGCCGCGCGCTGGTCGGAATGGTCGCCGCCGAATTCTTCCTGAGCTCGACGGGACTCGGCCAGCTGATTATGGGTGCTTCGCAAAATTTCGACACTGCCGGCGTGTTCGCTTCGATTTTTGTCATCGGCCTGGTCGGCGTCGGATTGATGCGACTCGGTCTCGTAATCGAGCACCATTTCGCGCGTTGGAGGAATTAGGCCGTGGCCGACTCCACAGTTAACGTCTCCATTCCGCTCGTCAGTGCGCCGAAAGGGCTGCCATTGACCGAGCGATTGCGTACGACGTTCCTGCCGCGCTTAGTCACAGGCATTGTACTTCTGATGGCGTGGGAATTCGTCGTGCGCACGCTGGCGCCGGCCTATGTTGCAAAGCCGAGCACGGTGGTGATGGCGATTCCGCGAGTCATCACCGATCCGGCATTTCTGAAAGCCACCGGCGCGACGCTGACCGCTGTGGCGGAAGGCCTCGCGATCGCGCTTGTCTTCGGGACGATCATTGGCCTGCTCATCGGTCGTAGCACAGCCTTCGACCGCGCAATTCGCCATTACGTGAACGGCTTCTACGCGATGCCGATGATTGTCGTGCTGCCGCTGTTCTCGTTGTGGTTCGGCTATTCCAGCGCAACCCGCATCGCCACCATCATCTTCGCCGCGATCTTCTCGATCATCGTCAATGTCGCGGATGGTGCCCGCTCGGTGCCACGCGAATACATGGAGGTCGCGCGTTCGTTTCGCTCAAACCGACTGAGCATGCTGATTGGAATCGTGCTGCCGTCCTCAATGCCCTATCTGCTCGCTGGATTCCGGCTGGCCGCGGGACGTGCCTTGATCGGCGCGGTGGTGGCCGAGTTCTTCATCTCGATCGGCGGGCTTGGCTATTACATCCTCTACAATTCGCGTTCCTATCATCACAACGAGGCCTTCGTCGGCGTCTTGCTGCTTGCCGCCTTCGGCGTCGGCTTCGAGTTGCTCGTGAACTGGAGCACGCGTCGCTTCATGCCGTGGTACCGTCGCGACGAAAAAGCCAGCTAACCCTCAAGAACTAAGGACTATAAGACGCATGTCGTCCGATCCCCGGCTCAAGGCTGCCGTTGCCCATTGGGGCCCGCGTTTCGTCGCCAACGGCGTCGTGCTCACCGACTTCGAGGAGGTCACGAGTTCAATCGCATCCTACGATGAGTGGTGCGGTGCCTGGTCGAAACGCGCCGCCCACCACGAGCAACTCGGCCGCGAGGCGCTCGCGAAGAAACACGTGCTGACCGCCGGCGAATGCCTGCAGCGCGCCGGCGTCTACTATCACTTTGCGTCATTCCTGTTCGTGCACGATCAGGCACAGATGAAGGCCGCGCACAAAAAGCAGATCGAGTGCCGGCAGGCTGCACTTCCCTATCTCCGGCCACCCGGCGAACGTGTCGAAATCCCCTATCAGGGCAAAACGCTCGCCGGCATCCTGCGCAAGCCCGCAGGCGTCAATAGGCCCCCAGTTCTCGTCATGGCGGTCGGGCTCGATTCCACCAAGGAAGAAGGCGACGCATACGAGACACCGTTTCTCGCGCGCGGGGTTGCGACATTGATCTTCGAAGGCCCCGGACAGGGCGAAGCCCAATACGATTTTGCGATTCGCGGCGACTACGAGGTCCCGGTGAAGGCCGCGCTCGACTTCGTCGAGAAGCGTGGTGATCTCGATGCCAAGCGCATCGGCATGTGGGGCGTAAGTCTCGGCGGTTACTACGCGCCACGAGCGGCCGCCTTCGACAAGCGCATCAGGGCCTGCATCGCGCTGGGTGGACCGTTCAACTGGGGCGCGGCCTGGGATGGCCTGCCGGAGCTTACCCGCGAAGCATTCCGCGTACGCAGCCACTGCAAGACGCAGGACGAAGCTCGCAAGAACGCTGCAACGCTTTCGCTGGAAGGCATCGCGCAAAACATCACCTGCCCGCTTTTCATCGTGAACGGTCGTCTCGATCGCATCGTGCCGGCGAAAGATGCCGAGCGTCTGGCGCGTGAGGCGAAGGGACCGGTTGAACTAATGATGATAGAGGACGGCAATCACATTGCGACGAACCGCGCCTACCGCTGGCGATCACAAAGCGCAGACTGGATGTTAGAGCAGCTCAAATAGTCTGGAAGCCGCGCGGCAATGAGTGCATCCGTTCGATGCCGGTGGCGGTGATCAAAACCATTTCGCCGGTCTGCACGCCGGCCTTGCCATCGCGCGTCACTACGTTGGGCTGGATCACGACCGTTTGCCCGGCACGGAACGGATCGTCCGGTACCGGCCCCGCGGGACGGCTTTTGGTGCCGAGAATTGGCGGCAAATAGCCTCCTCCGTACCCATGCAGAAGATCGTCGATGATCGTGAAGCCGGCATCTTCGATGACGCCGGACGCTTCGATGACCTGTGCCGGCGTCGCGCCAGCCTTGAGCACCGACTCAATCGCATCGAAGGCGGCATCCGCCGTCGCATGCAGATCGCGATAGAGCTTGTTCGGTTCGCCGAGTGCGAAACTGCGCAGAACCTGGCCCGGATGATCCCAGAA
>DATBTA010000044.1:0-3706 GCA_036559505.1 Pseudolabrys sp.
TTCCACTGATCGCCTGGGTCGCCCCCAAACGCACGCAGGGACCTTATCGGCGGCCCGTAAAGCTAAGGTAAAGTTGGCACGCTGCGACGGCAGAAGGGACGGCGATTTATGGGTTCCGGGTCGTCCGTCCGCAGGACGGCACTACGCGCGGTCGCGCACGGTTAAGTGGGCCTTAACGCTCTACTGAGCAGTGATCTTGCCTTCCTTGACCACCCGGCCCCATTTCTCGATTTCTACTTTGATGTAGTCGCCGAACTCGGCCGTCGTCATGGTGACCGTAGTCGCGCCCTCGCGCGCAAATTGCGCCTGCAATTCGGGGGCTTTCAACGAGGCCTGACTCGCTTTGTACAGCCTGTCGACCAATGGGCCCGGCAATCCGGCGGGAGCGGCAAGTCCCCACCAGTTGTCGGCGACATAGCCGGGCACGCCCGCCTCTGAGATCGTCGGTACATCGGGAAGAACGGACGTGCGCTTGGCGCCACCGGTGCCGAGCGCCCTGAGCTGACCGGACTTGATGAACGGTGTGGTCTGGATCAGCGACGAGAACATGATCTTCACATGGCCGCTGATCACGTCCTGCATGGCCGGCCCGCCGCCTTTGTACGGCACGTGCACGATGTTGACGCCGGCGGTGAGCTTGAACAATTCGCCGCCGAGATGCTGAAAGCTGCCGACGCCGGCCGAGGCGTAGTTCAGCTCACCAGGCTTCTGCTTGGCGAGCGCGACCAGCTCCTTGACGGAGTTCACCGGGAGCGTCGGATTGATCGCCAGCACGTTCGGTCCGGTTGCGAAAATCGAGATCGGCGTGAACGACTTGATCGGATCGTAGTTGAGCTTGTGCAACGCCGGATTGACCGCATGTGCAATCGAAATGATGCAGAGCGCGTAGCCGTCCGGCGCGGAGGTTGCGCAAGCCTCGGTACCGATCACGCCACCAGCACCGCCGCGATTGTCCACGAAGACTTGTTGCCCCAACTGATTACTGAGTTGTTGCGCGACCAGTCGCCCCACCACGTCATTGCTGCCCCCGGGCGGGAACGGAACGATCAAGCGTACCGGGCGGTTTGGGTAATCGTCGGCAAAGGCGCTTGGCACGAGCGCTAAGACAAGCACGCTGGCCGTAAGCAGTCGTGACAGAAATCTCGGCATTTTCTCCCCCGGTCGTTCTTCAGTGCCAATAGGGTGGATAGTCGGTGTTCTTCTGTTCCGCATCGAGTCGGCGCAGCATGGCCGGCCATTCAAGAATACCATAAGGCCGCCGCGTGCCGGGTTGATACATGTCTGCCGTGTGCGCGAGCACATTCTCGCCAGGCATTGTCAACTCGGTGCGCGCGGCCATGGCGTCGACCTGCGACCGACACGACAGTTCGAGCTGGTACATGGTGTTAAACGCCTGTTGCACGGTGGCGCCGCAGGTCAGCAGGCCGTGATTGCGCATGATCAATGCCTCGTGCGGCCCGAGGTCGCGAACCAGACGCTCGCGCTCGTCGAGTTCGACCGCCGGACCTTCGTAGTCGTGATAGCCGATGTGTCCGACAAAGCGGATCGAGGTTTGCGATAGCGGCAACAGCCCGCATTTCATGGCGGCGACTGCCATGCCGGCGCGCGTATGCGTGTGCAGGATACAGGCGACGTCTGGCCGCGCCTTGTGGATGGCGCCGTGGATCACGTAGCCGGATTTGTTGATGTCGTAGTCTGTGTCGGGCTTCCAGAGGATCTCGCCGTCGACATGGATCTTCACGAGGCTGGAGGCCGTGATCTCCTTGTAGAGCAGGCCATAGAGATTGATCAGCAGCACATCCTCTGCACCCGGAACGCGAGCCGTGATGTGGTTGTAGATGAGATCGGTCATTCCGTAGACATCGATAAGCCGGTAGCAGGCCGCGAGATCGAGCCGCGCCTGCCATTCCTGCGCGGACACCTGGTCCTTGATCGACGGGAAGTTGGTCGAATAGTTCATAAGTTTCCGCCCTGGCCACAACACCGCTTCTGCGCGACAAGAATAGCCACAAGCGCGGGATTGGCTAGCGTGGCATGAATTGACGCCGGGAGGGCTTTGGTGTCGGCGTCACTCCCTTTTGTGGTCCCGCCGGAAATTGCCTATATGACCATCAAACGGAGTGCCCGCTTCAATGCCAACCCCCAGTAATACCGAGAAAATCCCAGTTACCGTGCTCACCGGCTACCTCGGCGCCGGCAAGACCACGCTGCTCAACCGCATTTTGTCCGAGCCGCACGGCAAGAAATTCGCCGTCATCGTCAACGAGTTCGGCGAGATCGGCATCGATAACGAGCTAGTGGTCAACGCCGACGAGGAAGTGTTCGAGATGAACAACGGGTGCATCTGCTGCACCGTGCGCGGCGACCTTGTGCGGATCATCGACGGCCTGATGCGACGCAAGGGGAAATTCGACGCGATCATCGTGGAGACGACCGGGCTCGCGGATCCGGCGCCGGTCGCGCAGACATTCTTCATGGACGAAGCGGTCGGTTCGCGGACCAAATTGGATGCGGTTGTAACGGTCGCCGACGCAAAGTGGCTGGCGGATCGTCTCAAAGACGCACCGGAAGCAAAGAACCAGATCGCCTTCGCCGACGTCATCCTGATCAACAAGACCGATCTGGTGGCGCCGGAAGAGTTGAGCGAGCTCGAGGCGCGAATTCGCGGGCTCAATCCTTATGCGCGGCTGCATCGCACCGAGCGCGCCAAGATCGATATTGGCGAAGTCCTCGGCCGCAATGCCTTCGATCTCGATCGTATTCTCGAGATTGAGCCTTCGTTCCTCGACGCCGATGATCACCACCATGATCACGACCATCACCACGAACGCGGTCATGATCATCATCACCACCATCACGGCAATGGCCTGAAACACTACCACGACGAGGAAATGCAGTCGGTTTCGCTCAAGGCCGACAAGCCGCTCAATCCCGACAAGTTCTTTCCGTGGATTCAGGATCTCGTCGCGAAGGACGGTCCGAGCATTTTGCGGTGCAAAGGAATCCTTTCGTTCAAGGATGACCCCGAGCGATTCGTGTTTCAGGGCGTTCACATGATTCTTGACGGCGACCATCAGCGGCCCTGGCGTGCGGATGAAAAACGCGACAGCCGTGCCGTCTTCATCGGACGCAATCTTCCGGAAGACAGAATTCGTCAGGGCTTCGAAAGCTGCATCGCCTAACGTGAGCGACACGCAGATCCAGATTCCCTCGCTTGCCGACCGCGTCCGTGCCGTGAATGCCGGCGCGCCGGTCGTCGGCGTGCATTTTCTCGGATCGACGCCCGTATTCGTGCTCGGTGATGAAGCGCTGCTATTCGCGGGCGAAGATGGCGAGCGGCGCGTCGTCATTCATGCCGGCGCCATCCTCAACAGTGTTTCCGATGGAAAGCGCGTCATCTCCGGAGGCGACGACGGCAGGCTCATCGAAACAAGTGCTGATGGCGATCACCGCGAACTGGCATCGGACGAAAAGAAGCGATGGGTGGATCATGTCGCGCTCGGCCCAGACGACTCGGTTGCGTGGTCGGCCGGCAAAACCGCGCACGTCCACACGCGCAAGGGCAACCTGCGCGTGTTCGACGCACCCTCGACGGTTGCCGGTCTTGCCTTCGCACCGAAAGGATTCCGCGTTGCAATTGCGCACTACAACGGGGTCACGTTGTGGTTTCCCAACGCCAGCGGCGCCAATCCGGAATTCCTGGAAT
>DATBTA010000045.1:0-1583 GCA_036559505.1 Pseudolabrys sp.
CGGCGCCTTCCGCTTTACGAAAATCGTCGAACTGGCGCGCGACTTCGGCAATGCGTGCGTCGAAGGCGGTCCAGGCCAATCCGCCCGGCTGACGCAAGACCTCCGCTGCCTGCTCCGAGTAGCCGTGCGTTTCGTCGCAAAAACGGCGGCCTTCATTGTTGATCTGAATGCCACCCTGCATGATCGTTGCCCATGTGATCAGGATGTTGTGCGGGGTCGCGACTGCGCCGTGACCCTGATAGGCGCCCAGGTGAGAAAGCTGCGCACCGAGCGCATCGCCCCAGATGATGGCGTCACCCTGGTTGCCCGGGTGACCGAAATAGAGAGCCTCAGCCATTTCCGGAATATGCCGGCGGACGAGCTCCGGATTCCCGCCGAAGCCGTTGCAGGCGAGGATCATCGCCTCGCAGCCGATACGTTCGCTGCTGCCGTCGCGATGAGCGACCTCGACACCGCGGATACGACTGTCGGAATCTGCAAAAAGACGCAGGGCTATGCTCTTCGAGAGAATGACGATGTCGTTTGTTTCAGTGGCATCGCGCAGCCGATCGATCAATTCGCGGCCGGTGCGGCTTGGCAGGCCGTGCATACGCATGGCCGAATGGCCGGGATAGTTGAAGTTGTCGACCACCTCGAAAGGCAAGCCATAGCGGTCCGCAAGCCATTCGACGAGAGGACCAGCGCCTGCCGCCACGACGTCGACGATGGCGGGGTCGGCCTCACCCGTTGCCTTGCGCTGGATGTCGGCTGCGAACACAGCGGGGCTGTCCGCGATTCCTTTGTCGCGCTGGAAACGCGTGCCGGCAGCCGGAATGAGACCGGCCGAAAGTGCCGTTGAGCCCGACGGAACGTCATCGCGCTCGATGACGACCGCGTCGATGCCCGCTTCCTTTGCTGCCAGCCCCGCGCACAGCCCTGCGGCCCCGGCACCGACAATGACGAGCGGTACCTGCGTGTCGAATTTTTCGCCGGCGGCAGCGACGACCACACTCATAGCGCCTCGATGTCGCACGTCCGCTCACGGAAGGAAATGCCGCCGCTTCCCTTTTCTATTGGGGCGCGGCTTTCAATTGGCGCTTGAGAGCATCGACCAATTCTGAAACCTGCCTGTCGCCTGGAGCGAGTTGCGCCAAGCGCTCGGCATAAGCCAAAGCTGCTCCAACCTCTCCACTGTCGCGGTTGAACGTGATGAGTGCCAGCAACGTGTCGCGATCCGTCGGATGCCTGTCCAGATTAGCCTTGAGGACTGCGACCGCATCGCCCGCACGCCCCGCAGAGTGGAGGCCAACGGCGTAGACATAGGGATAGCGTGCATTGTTCGGATCAAGTTCGGCGGCACGACCAAGTTCAACAAGTGAGTCATCGGCCCGTTTGAGGCGATTGAGCGTCAGTCCGAGCGCGTAGCGCAGTCCGGCGTCAGTCGGCGCAACAGCGATCGCCGCACGCAAAGTGCTTTCTCCATCGCCATCCCGGTTAAGCTGCCGGTAAAGATCCGCGAGATTGATCGCCGCCACGGTGTACTGGGGACTTAGCCGAAGGGCCGCCTTGTATTCGGCCTCCGCCTCCTTGGTGAGACCCCGTCG
>DATBTA010000046.1:0-4676 GCA_036559505.1 Pseudolabrys sp.
TTCGGATGCAAGGAGCAGCCTTATCCGGAAGATATTGCCGTGCTGCATGCGGCGAAGACGCTCGGACGGCCGGTGAAGTGGTCGGGAACGCGCGCGGAGCATTTCCTCTCCGACAATCATGCGCGCGATGCCGTCATCGAGGCTGCGCTCGCGCTTGACGCAAGCGGCAAGTTTCTCGCCATCAAGGCAACCCTTCTCGATGGCATCGGCGCCTATTGCTCGTGCCACGGCGCGCATATTTCCATCCGCAATACGACCAACGGACTTCCGTTGATGTATGACGTTCCGCTGCTGGACGTGGAGATCAGGCTGGTGCTGACGAACACCGCGCCGATCGGTCCCTATCGCGGCGCCGGACGCGAGCAGGCGTCCTACATCACGGAGCGCCTGGTAGAGCAGGCCGCGCGCGAGCTCGACATCGATCCGGTCGATCTGCGCCGGCGCAATCTCATTCCGGCGGCATCGATCCCCTACAAATCGGCTTCGGGGCAAACCTACGACAGCGGCGATTTCGAAGGCCTGCTGGACAAGACGCTGACGCTTGCCGATTGGGATGGATTCGACGAGCGGGCGCGGGCGTCGGCGGAAAAGGGCCTGGTCAGGGGCCGCGGACTGTCCTGTTTCGTCGAGTGCGTGGGGGCCTATCCGTTTGAAGGCGCGGACATCCGCTTCGAGGCGGACGGTTCCGTGACCGTGGTCACCGCGACCCAATCGTCGGGCCAGGGGCACGAGACAAGCTTTGCGCAACTTGCTGCGGAGCGCCTTGGCGTCCCGTTCGACAGAGTGCGCATCAAGGAAAACGACAGCTCCGACTTGCCGAAAGGCCTGGCGAGCGTCGGCTCGCGATCGATGATCATGGCCGGGTCGGCGATCGCGATCGCCGGCGACGCGGTGATCGAGAAGGGGCGATCGCTGGCGTCGCATGTTCTCGAGGTCAGCAAGGCCGATCTCGAATTCCGTGACGGATCGTTTTGCGTGCGGGGCACCGATATTTCGATCGGGCTGCTCGACCTTGCGATGCGGGTGCGATCCTTGCGCGATTTGCCGCCAGATCTTCCCGCGACGCTCGACTCGACCGGCGAATTCACGGCTCCCGGCCTTCACCATCCGAATGGCTCACACGTGTGCGAAGTCGAGATCGATCCCGAGACCGGAAAGGTGGACGTCGTTGCCTATTGCGCCGTCGACGACGTCGGGACGATCATCAACCCGCTCATCGTGCACGGTCAGATCCATGGCGGGGTCGCGCAGGGAATCGGGCAGGTCCTGCTGGAACGGATCGCCTATGACGATGACGGCCAGCTGATCACGGGATCACTGATGGACTATGGTCTGCCGCGCGCGGGCAATCTTCCGGCGCTGAATGTGGATTTTCACCCGACGCCTTCAACCAAGAATCCGATCGGCGTGAAGGGATCGGGCGAGTGCGGCGTCACGGGATCTATTCCGGCCGTGCTGAATGCCGTCAACGACGCCCTCGCACGCGCCGGTGCCGTGACAGCAATCGGCCTGCCGGTGATGCCGGAAAAGGTCTGGCGCTGCTTGCGTGACGTGAGCGTTCCGAAAGCCAGGCGGCGGCGCGGTGCGATCGTCCGCAAATGACCTAAAGCGGGGGCGAGGGCAAGGGCAATCAGTCCCGCGCGTCCTTCAGCGCAGCCACCTCGCGCTCCAGCCGCTCGATCCGGCCGGAAACGTCCTCCATGGGGCTTTGGTCCATGCCCTCGAGGGCACACATCAGCGCGTCCCAGGCGTGGCGCAGCCACGTGCCGAAACCGGTCTTGTGCTCCGCTTGATCCATTGTCCGCTCCGGTCGATTCACTCTAAAAACTGTTTTTCCAGTTGCGCAGCGCTTCGAAACTTGCGCTTGCGGTGCTGACCGCAAGACCGGTGTGGGCATGAATTGCCTTCACGATGTCGGGTTCGAGCAGCCGCAAGAACGGGTTGGTGGTTTTTTCCAGCGCGATGGTGGACGGCACGGTCGGCAGGCCGCGCTCGCGCTTGGCTTGCTCGGTCTTGTAGCGGGCAAGCAGTGCCGCGTTGTTCGGATCAACGGCCATGGCAAAGCGCAAATTCGCGAGCGTGTATTCATGGCCGCAATAGACGTCCGTTTGCCCCGGCAGACGGGCCAGCCTGGCCAGCGATTCCGCCATGTCCGACATTGAATCGAGAACGATGCCGCACCCGCCGGCAAACAAGCTGTCGCCGGTAAAGACCCGGTCGCGTGCCTGGTCCCAAAACGCGAGATGGCCGCGCGTATGTCCGGGCACTGCCAGCACGGTGAGGTCTATATCCAGATCGCGAAGCACCACGCGGTCGCCGGGCCCGACCGGATGCGTGACGCAATCCAAAGGAACGGTGCCAGGCTTTGGAAATGGCGGATGCGTCGTGCGGTCGTAGTCGTTGAGAATCGGCCCATAGACCGGCACCGGCCAGCGCTCGAGCAACTCCGGCACACCCCAGCAGTGGTCGTAGTGCAAATGGGTCAGCACGATCCCGCGCAAACCCAATCCCATCTCCGCCAAAGTTTTTTCCACCGGTCCGGCGTCGCCGGGATCGACCACGACGGCATTGCGGCCGTCGTGCATCATCCAGATGTAGTTGTCCGTGAACGCCGGTATGGCGTGAACGCGCACTTGCTCGAGCACCTGCTTCATCGATGCCTCCTGATCACGGCAGCTCCGGCCCGGGCATCGTGCCGCTCCAGGCCTTCATTGCGTTGAGCCGGTCCCACCACGCTTTGACGTTGGGGTAGTCGCTGATCGGAATGCGGCCACGGTCGACGTAAGTGGCTGCGCCGCCGATGACAAAATCGGCCAGCGTCACGCGGTCGCCCAGCAGGAAGTCGCGTCCGGCCAATTGGTCGTTCAACAGTTTGCCGAGGGGCCGAAAGCGCTCCTCGGCACCGGCAAGCTGAGTGGGATCGGGCGTCCCAATACCCAGCATGGGTTTGCGCACGTTCTCGTGCGTGAAGACGTCGATCACAGGCGACCACGTTCCTGCTTCCCAGAACAGCCAGCGTCCGATGCTGGCGCGGCTTTTGGGATCCGCCGGGAAAAACGATGCGTCGCCGGCGCGATCGGCCAGGTATTGGCAGATCGCATTCGACTCCCAGAGCAACAAGTCGCCGTCACGCAAGGCCGGCACCTTGCCCATCGGATTGATGGCCAGATAGTCCGGCTGGCGATGCTCGCCGTTTTGCAGCCTGATCAAGGCGTGCTCGATGCCCGTCAGCTGCAAATGCGCGACGACGGCGGCCACCTTGCGGGCATTGGGGGAGGGAGGAAAAGTGTAGAGCTTCACGATCCGGTTTCCTTTGCTGAATTCGTCACAAGCCGCGTCGCAACCAACGGGTGGCGCTTGAGCCACCCGTCGTCCACAACAGCGCCGTTCTATGCTTCGTCCGCGAGGGCGATGACCATCGGGGCGCCGCCGGAGCTGATCGAGGCGGCGTGCGCCAAAGCTTGCTTGCCGCCTTCGGAAGTTGCGCAGGTCTTGAGCGCATCCAGAGACGGGAAGGTGACGTCGGACATCAGATGATAGGGCGGTGGCGCAAAAGCGGGACCCACCACGCGCTTGGTGGTCACGCCGGTGGCGCCGACGAGCTTCGGGCCCGCGTAAGGCAAGTGCTCCTCGCGATAGGCGCGGTCGAATTTTTTGATGTCCTTGGGGACAGGATAGAGAATGAGAAGATGAGCAGACATGGTTTGTACCTCTCGGTGCGAGTTGATTTCACGAGAGGGATATAGGCGGCTGGCCAATCGGCGTGGGGTACGGAATCCTGACCGCCTGCGATCAGTGCCTCGATGCGCTCATCGCGGCCAGAACACGCGCAGGACTCTTGTTCGTTTCGTGACCGGCCGGTCCGATGTGCGCGAACGGATAGAGCATGAACCACTTCGGAAAGGCGCGGGTAAACGCCTTCGGGCCTTCGATCGCAAGCCCATTCCTCTGCGCTTCAACGAAGCTCATGTCGCCGCGCCACCAGGCAACGAGCGCAGCCAGCGGTCCCCGCACGCAGACCGGCTCGGGAAATCCCAGGTTGCTTTCGCAGATGGACGCTTCGTTCTTCTTGAGAAGCATGTAGCGCCGGCGATAGCCGCGAATTTCGAACCGCACCACCAGAGGCTGCGTGGGCAGCGCCGGAAAGTGGACGCGCCGCTGCATGTCGACCAGCACGGGCTCCAGATCGAGGTCCTCATGCGAAGCTTGGCGCCTGAGCCAGCGCTGGCCCCAGGTGGCGAGGGCGCTCACCAAAGTCGCCAGCTCCTTGCCCGCCTCGGTCAACTCGTACTCGGGACCATGCGGGCCGTCGGTCCGGGCGAGCGCTCCAACAAGGACGAGCTCCTGCAGCCGTTCGGACAGCACGGTGCGCGACACACGCGGCACGCCCCGGCGAATGTCGTTGAAGCGGCGGCTGCCGCACATGATTTCGCGCACGATCAGAAGCGTCCACCGGCCGCCCAAGACTTCGTGGGCGCGTGCAACGGAGCAGAATTGTCCATATCCCGGCATGTTGGCAGCCTAGCACGGCGCGCCGGGCGGTGCGGTACGGATTCCGGACCGGGCAGCGCGCTCCGAACGATCCATGAGATATCCGATACGTCGTTTCCGCTTCAGCTCTCAAGCTTGCTTCGTTCGCGGCATCAACACTGCAAGAACGATCGCAACGAGAAACA
>DATBTA010000047.1:0-10653 GCA_036559505.1 Pseudolabrys sp.
CCCCGTCGATGACCGTGGTGTCGTCCTTGGTGGACACGACCCGCCGGGCGGAGCCAAGGTCCTCGAAGGTGACCGAGTCAAGCTTGCGCCCGATCTCCTCGCTGATGACCGTGCCGCCGGTCAGGATCGCGATGTCTTCGAGCATCGCCTTGCGGCGATCGCCGAATCCCGGTGCCTTGACCGCCGCGACCTTGAGGCCGCCACGCAGCTTGTTGACAACGAGTGTTGCGTGCGCCTCGCCCTCGACGTCTTCAGCCACGATCAGCAGCGGCTTGCCGGTCTGCACGACTGACTCGAGTAGCGGCAGCAACTCCTGCAGGCCCGACAGCTTCTTTTCGTAGATGAGGATGTAGGGGTCCTCCATCTCCGTCCGCATCTTGTCGGCATTGGTGATAAAGTAAGGGGAGATGTAGCCGCGGTCGAACTGCATACCCTCGACCACATCGAGCTCGGTCTCGAGAGATTTTGCCTCTTCGACCGTGATTACGCCCTCGTTACCGACCTTCTGCATGGCCTTGGCGAGGAAGTTGCCGATCTCGCTGTCGCCGTTGGCCGAAATGGTCCCGACCTGGGCGATCTCTTCGTTCGAGGTGACCTTCTTCGAATTGGCCTTCAGGTGCTCGACGATGGCTTCGACGGCAAGATCGACGCCGCGCTTCAGGTCCATCGGGTTCATGCCGGCAGCAACCGCCTTGGAGCCTTCCTTGACGATCGAAGCGGCCAAGACGGTGGCCGTGGTGGTGCCGTCACCGGCGAAGTCCGACGACTTCGAGGCGACTTCGCGCACCATCTGCGCGCCCATATTCTCGAACTTGTCCTCGAGCTCGATTTCCTTGGCGACCGTGACACCGTCCTTGGTGATACGCGGGGCGCCGAATGATTTATCGAGCACGACGTTGCGGCCTTTGGGACCGAGCGTCACCCTCACCGCATTGGCGAGGATGTCGACACCGCGCAGCATGCGGTCGCGCGCGTCGACGGAAAATTTGACTTCTTTAGCAGCCATTGTGTGTGTTCCTCTGATCTGAATGTCTGGTGGGCAGCCTTAGGCGGCCTTCTTCTTGGCGGCGGAGCCGCCCTCGATCACGCCCATGATGTCGGACTCCTTCATGATCAGGAGATCCTGGCCATCGATCTTCACTTCGGTGCCCGACCATTTGCCGAACAGCACGGTGTCGCCGACTTTGAGATCGATCGGGATCAGCTTGCCGCTCTCGTCGCGGCCCCCGGGTCCGACGGCGATGATTTCGCCCTGCGAGGGCTTCTCCTTGGCGGTGTCGGGAATAATGATGCCGCCGGCAGTCTTTTCCTCGGCATCGATGCGCTTGACGACGACGCGGTCGTGAAGCGGACGGAACTTCATGGCAGTCCTCCTAAGTTATTGGACAATCTATGTTTTTGGTAGCTGACCGGTCCCCCCGCCAGCTCCTTGCCGCCACATGGGTTGCGGGCTTTTCAGCCGCAAGAGGCGTCGGGAAATTTTTTAGCACTCATCTGTGTCGAGTGCCAACACAACCGAAAATCCAGTCGCTGCAATGGTTAACGCCAAAGTGATGGGAACGGCCGTAAGCGCCCTCACGTTACCTCCTGCGGCCGGCATCAGGCGGGCGCCGGGGCTGTTAGCAGAGCAGGATGCTTGCTGCTATCGCCTTGATTTTAAACAGGTTGTTTACCTTTTCGGCTTGCAATGGTCATCGCCGGAAATGGAAACTTTGAGTCCGACTCGCATGGAGGACGAAATGGTTTCAGAGAATTTCCGTAAACAAGTGAGTGGTTACGGCCTGACGACCGCGCACATCCTGTATCGCCGCCCCGATCATCGCTGGCTGCTGCAGTCTTACGTTTGGCAGAACTACGACCTGTTCCCGGAATTCCCTGAGCTGCATCGCTTTCTGGCTTTCTGGAAGGAAAAACTGGAAGGGCCGCTGCATTCCGTGCGCGTTGCACACTGCAAGCTGATCAAGCCGGCCGAACTCCGGGCCATCAACGACGAATTCCGCCTGCATTAGGCGCGCGCCCGCAACGCGGCCAAGGTGCGCGTTGCCAAGCTCGCGCCACTCGTGAGAATGAGGGGGAAGCCTCAGCTCACCGGAGAACGCAGTGGCGCGTATTCGCTTTGATTTCGGCACGCTCACGCTTGATGCCGAATTGCTCGACACGCCGACCGCCAAGGCAATTGCGGCGGCGCTGCCGATCACTTCGTCGGCGCTGACATGGGGTGAGGAGGTCTACTTTGATGTGCCGGTCGAGGTGAAGCGCGAAGCGAACGCGCGCCCCGTAGTTACGCCCGGCGAAGTCGCCTATTGGCCTGAAGGGCCGGCGATCGCGCTCGGCTTCGGGCGCACGCCGATCAGCCAGGGAAACGAGACGAGACTGGCGAGCCCGTGCAATATTTTCGCGAAGGCGCTCGGCGACGTGAAGGCCCTCGGAAAGGTGAAAGCCGGGACGAAGGTCGAGGTGAGGGTGCTTGAATAAGGACTTGGCGGACTGAATATTCCTTACACGCGGATGGTTTGGACGATTCCGCGCAATCAACGGGTGAAGTGATGGCTGGCGTATTCCGGGATGACAAAATCTTCGTCGGCAAAAGCAAGAAGCCCGAATATCTCACGCTCAAATTTGCAAACCGTCATGGACTAGTCACCGGCGCCACCGGCACGGGAAAGACCGTGACGTTGCAGGTGCTGGCAGAAGGTTTTTCCCGCGCTGGCGTCCCGGTATTTGCTGCCGACATCAAAGGCGATCTGTCCGGTATCGCCGAAGCCGGCGAAGCCAAGGACTTCCTGGTCAAGCGCGCAACCGACGTCGGATTCAAATATCAGACCGACGAATTTCCCGTGGTGTTTTGGGACCTGTTCGGCGAGCAGGGGCATCCGATCCGCACGACCGTTTTCGAGATGGGCCCATTGCTGATCTCGCGGATGCTCGATCTCAACGATGTGCAGGAAGGCATCATCAATATCGCGTTCCGTTTCGCGGACGATGAGTTCGGGGCGAGCGACGCCGAGAACAAGGGACTGGTCGATCTCAAGGATCTGCGTGAGCTTCTCGCTTACCTGTCCAAAAATGCAAAGGAGGTCGGCGCGAAGTACGGCAACGTTGCGACGGCGACTGTGGGTTCGGTGCAGCGCCAGCTTCTGGTGCTGGAGAACCAGGGCGGCGCCAAGTTCTTCGGCGAACCGGCGCTCAAGCTAGAAGATATGATGCGGACCGACCGCGACGGCCGCGGCATCATCAATATTCTTGCGGCCGACAAGCTGATGGAAAGCCCGCGGCTCTACGCCACCTTCCTGCTGTGGCTCATGTCGGAATTGTTCGAGACGCTGCCGGAGGTGGGCGATCTGGACAAGCCGAAGCTCGTATTCTTCTTCGACGAGGCGCACCTGCTGTTCAACGAGGCGCCGAAAAACCTGCTCGACAAGATTGAGCAGGTCGTACGGCTCATCCGTTCAAAAGGCGTCGGAATCTATTTCGTCACGCAGAATCCGCTCGACGTGCCTGACAAGGTGCTGGCGCAACTGGGCAACCGTGCCCAGCACGCGCTGCGCGCCTTCACGCCGCGCGACCAAAAGGCGGTCCGGGCGGCGGCGGAAACATTCCGGCCCAACCCGAAGCTCGACACCGCAAAAGTGATCACGGAACTGGGCAAGGGCGAAGCGCTGGTGTCGTTTCTGGAAGGCAACGGCACGCCGTCGATGGTCGATCGCGCATTGATTTGCCCGCCATCCGCCCGCCTCGGCCCGGTGACCAGCGCGGAACGCAAGGCCGTCATCGCCAAGAGTCCCATCCGCGGCAAATACGACCAGACCATCGATCCGGAATCGGCCTACGAAATATTGCAGGGCCGGGTTCAGGGACGCGCCGGCGCACCTGAAGCGGCGCCAGCTGGCGGCCGCAAAGGCGCGGAGCCCGCGTCTCCACCTCCATCCTCCGGCGGTGGTTGGACCGATGTGCTAGGCGGAGTCCTTGGCGGTGGCTCGTCGGGCGGCCGCTCGCGGCGCATGTCGACCAGTGAGGTTGTCGTCAAACAGGTTGCACGCTCGGTCGCTTCTCAAGTCGGCACGCAGGTGGGCAGGGCGCTCATTCGCGGGTTGCTCGGCAGTCTGGGTGGCGGCAAACGCTAGGCGAACACGGCGCGGCCTGGCTATTTCGATCGCCGTTCGTCGGCATGGTGCCGCACCATGGACAACGTGAGGTCCCATGCGTTGCGGATATTCACGATCGTAAGCGCTAGCAACGCGCCGGCCAGCACTTCGGGCGCGTAATTCATTCCGGCATAGATCATGACGCCGGCGACCAGCAACGTAAGATAGGCCGCCACCGGCAGCAGCCCGTAGGCGAAGTAGTCCGGCACGTATTGTGTCCAATCCCTGCGGATGACCTGCACGGAGGTGACTGCGGACACGGCAATGCCAACGACCGCCGTCGCTGCAATCAACGCCGAAAAGAACACCGGTCCATGCGACGGTATCAGGCAGACTGCGGCGACGAAAAACACGCTGGTGAAATGGATCACCACCGGGCTCATGAAGGTTCGTGTCGGCGCCTGATGCTGGCTGGTCAGGTAGCCGGCGCCAAGCGACACGGCGACAAACAGCAGCGCAAGCACGGTCGCGGCAGCGGTGCCGAGGAGCAGATAGAACTCATGCCACGCGTGCAGCGCTTCCATGCCGTCAGCCTCTTCCGACGAACGGCATCGTGTTGGCCATCACCGTCATGAACAGGACATTGGTGTCGAGCGGCAGGCTTGCCATGTAGACCACTGCGTTGCCGACGTGATCGGCCTCCATGCGCGGCTCAATCATCTTGCGGCCGTCCGGCTGCAGCACGCCTTCGCCCTGAACCATGCGCTCTGTCAGCGGCGTCGCCGCGTTGCCGATGTCAACCTGGCCGCAGCAGATGTCGTACTGCCGGCAATCGAGCGAGGTCGATTTCGTCAGGCCCGTCACAGCGTGCTTGGTCGAGGTATAGGCGATCGAATAAGGCCGTGGTGCGTGCGCCGAGATCGATCCATTGTTGATGATGCGCCCGCCGCGCGGATTCTGGTTCTTCATGATTTTGATGGCTTCCTGCGTGCACAGGAACATGCCGGTCAGGTTTGTCGCGACCACGTTCTGCCAGGTTTCGAAGGGCAGATCCTCGAGCGGCACCGCCGGCGCGCCGATGCCGGCATTGTTGAACAGGACATCGAGGCGGCCGAAGGTCGATTTGACCGTCGCGAACAGCGACACGATCGATTCACGCTTCGACACATCGGTCGGCACAGCGAGGGCTTGCGCGCCGAGCGCGTTGATCTCCCCGGCAACCTTATCGAGCATCTCCTTGCGCCGGCCGGCAAGGACGAGGTTGTAGCCGGCCTTGGCCAGCGCAATGGCCACTGCCCGGCCCACGCCGGTTCCTGCCCCGGTCACCAGCGCGATTTTTGCGGAAGCCATCGGATGTCCTTTCTGATGGGGAAGTTCAGGACGTCCGCAATATCATAAAAGCGCGCGCTCGCCACCACCGGCGGCGGCGGGTTGTCCTTGCGTGTAACCGGGATCAGCTCGCCAGTGCTGTGGGAATTTCGTGGGGCTGAAAAGTGCTGGGTGCCTGCAGGCGCGCCGAAATTTCGGCAACGCTGACCGGCCGCCCAAAGCGGTAGCCCTGCATGGAGTGCACGCCGGCGGCACGCAGGAACAGCTGCTGGTCGGCCGTTTCGACGCCTTCGGCGGTGACCTTCATTCCGAGGCCACGGCCGAGGCTGACGATCGCGTGCACGATGGCGGCGGCGTCGGCAGCCTTCTCGATTGAGCGCACAAAACTGCGGTCAATCTTGAGCTTGTCGAACGGAAAGCGCCGCAGATAGAGCAAGCTTGAGTAGCCAGTGCCGAAATCATCGAGCGCCAGCCGCACGCCCAGCGCCTTGAGGCGGACCATCGCGGTTTCGGCCGTGTCGACATTGCCGAGCAGCACGCTTTCCGTCAGCTCGAGCTCAAGCCGCGCCGGATCAAAATTCGTGTCCTTCAGGATGCGCTCGACCACCTCGACGAAGTCCATGCGGCGGAACTGCAGCGATGAAACGTTGACCGCAATTGTCAATTCCGGCCATGCCCTCCCGTCGATGCAGGCGCGACGCAACACCCAATTGCCGAGATCGATGATCAATCCGCTGTGCTCGGCAATCGCGATAAATTCGGTCGGCGGGATCTCGCCGCGGGTCGGATGTTTCCAACGGCAGAGCGCCTCCACGCCGACCACGGTATCGCCGCTCTTGTTGACGACCGGCTGATAAAGCAACTGCAGCTGGTCGGAGTCGATTGCTTCGCGCAGATCCGCCTCGAGCAGTTTGCGTGTGGAGAGGTCGGCATCCATCGCCGCGTCGTAGATGCAGGCCCGGTTGCGCCCTTCGTTCTTGGCGCGATAGAGCGCCATGTCGGCGTAGCGCATGATGTCGGTTGCGGTCCCGCAGTTCCTGTCGATGACCGCGATTCCGATCGAGGCTCCGATGATGATGTTTTGCCCGCTGATCGCGTAGGGAGAGCAGATTGCCGAGATGATGCGCTGTGCGAGGGTTGTCATCTTTTCGTTGTCGCCCGCGATCGAAGAGATGACCGCGAATTCGTCGCCGCCAAGACGAGCAACAAGGTCACCGCCGCGCAACGTATGCGACAGGCGCAGGGTGACGTTGCGGATAAGCTCATCGCCGACGTGGTGGCCGAGCGTATCGTTGACGTCCTTGAAGTGGTCGAGATCGATATAGAACACGGCCGCAGGTGCGCTGCCGTTGCGGACCTCCTCGATGACGGCCTCAAGACGCTCGCCGAAGAAGATACGGTTCGGCAGTCCGCAGAGCGGGTCGTGCATGGCGAGATGGCGCAGGCGCGACTCGCCGGCGGCAATCGCGGCGGCGGTGCGGCGCATGTAGCGCAACACGAAGGCCGCGAGCAGGGCGAAGCCGGTCAGCGCCACGGCGACGAACGGCACGACGTTGTGGACGATCTCGGCGCCGGGCTGTTTCGGTGTCCAGGCAAAGCGCGCGATCACGCTGCCATCCGGGCCGGTCAGGTCGTAGTTGAGGTCGCCTTGCGGCACCGGCACCTGATCGATCTTGCGCAGGTTCACGAGGCGGAGCTGCGTTGCGATGCTGGCGAGCGCGGCCTCATCGATGAATTTCACAGACATGATGATCGGCGCATCACCGTCGACGGATTGAGGAATCCCGTCGACGGGACCGACGGCGACCGCCGCGATGACCGCCGGTTTGCCCATCACGCGGCGGATCACCGCCGATTGGGGATGCGCGCCGCCTTCGGTGAGGCTCGGCTGGTTGAGACGGATGGCGCCATGCAACCGCGGGTCGCGCCCGCGCATGTATTCGATCACTGACGCGAAATCGTTGCGCGCGCTGGCAATCCATTTGGCGTCGGCGGCGCGGCTGCCGAGCAGCGAGTAGATCAGCTCGTCGTTGCGATTGAAAATGAAGACGTAGTCGTGATCGAAGTACGTTTCGAGCCAGTTGCCGACCCGGTCCTTGGCCCAGGCCGGGTCGAACGAGCGCCGGATGTTCTGGATGGTGGCGGCGGCGGACGCCACGCTTTCGACTTCGCGCAACACGCGTTCGCCGTAGCTCGTGATCGCGCGCGAGAACAGCTGCTTCTCATGATCGACCGCGACGATGTCGGCGCGCTGGGCGGACGAGAGGACGGCGACGACGATGCAGACGATTGCAACGGCGACGATGACTCCAATAGGCACTACGACGCTCAAGCGAGCGCGATCCCAACTTGTGTATGGCCGCGTGTCGGATGCACGCGGACGAGCGACAGCCGGCACGATAGAAGTCCCTTAAGGCGTCCTGCCCATTGGCGTTTTGTGGCCGGAAGCTAGGGAACAAAGCTTGCTATTCGCTTTCGTTTTGCTGGAGTGAGGCCCAGTCAGGGGTGGGAACAGGCAATTCGCCCGGTTCTGTTAACCGACGGTAAATGTAAAGCAACACCGCACAGCATATCTCCTTGTAAAATTTGACCTTCCTCAGCTTGCGCCGGAGCTCCGATAGGGCGGGCGCGGAATCGAAATGTGGGCGGCTCTAAGCGCGGCCGACCAGCGGGCGCGCAAATCCTGGAAATAAGGCTCACCTGGTTCAATCCGATAGTTCACCTCCGCGTCACACGTGTCGGCCCGCACGACGAGAATGTCGATGGGCAGTCCGACGCCGAGATTGGAGCGCATGGTCGAGTCCATGGAAATCAATCCGATCTTCAGCGCGTCATAAAGATCGGTGTCGTAGCCGATGGCGCGGTCGAGCACTGGCTTGCCATATTTATGCTCGCCTATCTGCAGATAGGGCGTATCTATCGTGCACTCAATGAAATTGCCGGCCGAGTAGATCATGAACAGCTGGGGACGCCCGCCCTTGATCTGGCCGCCGAACAAGAACGAAACCTCGTGCTCGACCTCCGCCGCTTCGAGCGCCTTGCCTTCGACGACTTGAACATTTCTTATGGCGCGCCCGATGCGCTGTGCGGCCTGAAACATGGTAGGCGCGTTCATCAACGTTTCGACCTCGCCTGTTTCCGCGTTTTCCAGGCCCTCGGTCAATGTCGAGCGAACCGACTGGCTGAGCGACAGGTTACCGGCAGACCCAAGCGCCATGATGCGTTCGCCGGGCTGTGTATAGACGTGCAGCTTGCGGAACGTCGAGACATTATCGAGTCCTGCATTGGTGCGCGTATCAGCAACCATCACGAGGCCGGCGCGGACGAGGATTCCACAGCAATAGGTCATGGCTTTCGAAAGTTCCTGGCAACCCGGCAGCCAACTTATACCCATCGCTATAGCCGTCGGGCAATCCGTCGTTAGATCGCGAGTTTGCGCCTCGATCAAGTCTGAGCTTGCTGCCTTGCCTGATCGACGTGCACCGCGACCTTCAGGGTCTCGCCGCTTCCTCCGAAACGTGCCCCGCGCACAGGAGCGGCACCGAGATAGTCGAGGCCGATTGCGACCCGTACATGGGAATCGGTCGTGCAAATTCCGTTCGTCGGATCAAAACCGACCCATCCAAGATTTTCTATATACGCCTCCGCCCAGGCATGCCCGGCATCCTGGGCCGTGACGCCGTCGGAACGACGAAAGTGTCCTCCGACGTAGCGTGCAGGAAGGCCAAGTGCCCGCGCCGCGGCAACAAAGATATGGGTGATGTCCTGGCAGACGCCTCGCCGGAGCGAAAAGGATTCGATCGCTGTGGTCGCTGCATGAGTGGGATCAGTGTCGAAAGTCATTTCACGATTGAGCCCGGTCAGCAGGGCGTGCGCGAGCGCCAGGTTGTCGCCGGGCGCTTTAGCACGCACGGCATGCGCAAATTCGCTGATCGCGGCATCGGCTTGCGTGAGCGATGTATCGCGAAGATAGAGCTGTGGCGGAAAACGCTCGATAGCGCCGCTTACGAGGCCATTGGTGTTCTGCGTGTCGACTTCGCCTTCCACGGTGACGGTCAGATCCTCGAACGGGCCTTCCGCAGTGAACGAGTGAATGATGTTGCCGAATGCGTCTTCGTGCTGATGCAGCAGGCAATCCTCCGACAGGTCGACACGCCAAGTGATCACATGCTGCCCATCATGGTCGCGCGGTGACAGACGCAACACCTGCGTCACACCCTTCGGCGGCTGGTTATACGCGTACGTGGTTGCGTGCGATATCCGGATTCGCATGAAACTTGAGGCTACGCTTGCGGCGGATTCCAATCCAGACGGCATTCTCACGTGAGAAATTGCTCGGTCACCAGCATGCCCAGGCGGTTATTTTCGGCAATGAATTCGCCGATGAATTCGTGCAGACCCCGTTGAAATATTCCGTCCATCCGGTTGTTCTGAAGACGCGTCCGAATACCGCGCGCTTGCCGCTGCGCCGGACCCTGACGGCCATAGGCGACAGCGATCGAATCGAGATTGCGAACAATTGCCTCGTAACAGGACGCGAGCGACCGTGGCATCTCCTCTCGCAAGATCAGCAAGTCGGCGACCAGCCAGGGCTTGAGGCTTTCGCGGTACACCCAATGGTAGGCCGTGTGTGCCGATACGGAGCGCAGGATCGCGGCCCATTGAAAATAGTCGAGTGGGCCCCCCACACGCTCAATCTCGGGCAGGAGAAGATGGTATTTCACGTCGAGAATACGCGCCGTGTTGTCGGCGCGTTCGATGTAGACGCCGAGGCGCGAGAACCAATAGGCATCATTGCGCAGCATCGTGCGGTAGGCGGAGCCATCAAAACGCAACGATGACTCCTGCACCCACCGCAGGAAGCGCGAGAGCTCCTCGCGCGAGGTGGAGCCATTGCCGAAACGCTTGAGCTCAAGCCAAGTACTGTTGATCGAGTCCCACATTTCCACAGTGAGCGCCGTGCGCACGGCGCGGGCATTGCCACGGGCGAGCTCGAAACAGGAACGGATGGAAGAAGTGTTGGCCGTCGAGAAGGCCAGAAAGTCGGTGACGTTTGATTCGTTCGCCTCATCGTAGGCTGTGAAAAAAGCGGCACTGCAGCCGGCGGTGGCGACCGCGGATTCCCATTCGTTGCTGGTTCCTACATAGGCGAGTGGCAGTGCCGAAAGGCGGTGAGTCGCCTCGAGAATTCGCGCAAGATATTCGGCGCGTTCGATGTAGACGCCGAGGCGCGAGAACC
>DATBTA010000048.1:0-5370 GCA_036559505.1 Pseudolabrys sp.
TGGCAAAAGCGTAGCGATACCAGCGCAGGTAATCCGGCAACCACTTGACCACCTGAAACCGGCTGGCTCCGTGCGCCCGCTCGAACCAGCGGGCCGGCACCTCGCCGATCCGCCAGCCGAGACGATGGCACTTCACCAGCAACTCGATGCTGTAACAGAAGCCGCGCTCCGACTCGATTGGAATCTCGGTTGTGACGCGGCGCGAAAAAAGCCGGAAACCGTTGCTGGCGTCGTGGGTCGGCAGGCGCGCCAGATGATAAAGCGTAAAATTTGCACCGCGGACGAGGACAGCCTTCAGCCACGGGCAGCCGACCATGCTTCCTCCGGCCATGAAGCGGCTGGCACAAACGATATCGCAGCCCTTGGCGGCCTCAGCCACCATCGGGTCCAGTATGGCGGCGTTGTAGTCATCGTCGGCCGGATACACGACCACGAACGGCGCATCGCCCGCGGCAAATCCGGAGAGCACGGCACCATGCGCACCGCGGCCGCGGTTGCGGACGAACTCAATCGTCATGGCGACAAGCGCGCCGCGATTTTGCGCGATTGCCGGCAGAGTGTCGTCATCCTCGTGGTCGTAGCAAATCAACACGCGATGCTGTGTTTTCACCTCGCGCGCGATTGCACGCAGCGTCGTAACGATATTGGCGCCCTCGTTGTAGACGGGGATGACAATGTCGAGGCGAGGGCGCGCGTTTTCGGTCACGGCTTTTCGCCGCTGGTCAGCACGAAGGGACGAAACGGGCTCATAAATCCGAGATTGAATACTGCCGTGTCGATGAAATTATACGCTGGCAGCAGTACGCGCGCCCGCCCGGACGCGACGTAGCGATAGGCTAAGCCCGCCAGATAGTCGCTTTGGACGCGAAACCCTTCATTGCGGAAGATGTCCGCAACGCGCGAGGCGAGTATCGGCCGCTCGTTCTCGGTAACGCCGACGGAGCTGTAAAAGGGCGATGAGCGATCGCGGTAGAGCCACATGAACGGGTTCATGCGGTTGGGATCGAAAGCAACAAACCGGCCGCCACTCCTGAGCACCCGCCGGACTTCACCGGCGAGCCTGCGCGGATCCGGAAAATGATGCACCAGGCCGCTCAGCAGAACGCCGTCAAGGCTGGCGTTTTCGAACGGCAGGTTTTCGGCGTCGCCTTCGATCAGCTCAAGGCCGGGATATTTGCGGCGCCCGAGCTCTATCAATTTGGGGCTGATATCGAGCCCGACACTCTGAAACCCTTGCCGCCGGAGCAGTTCCGTGAACACACCGGAGCCGCAACCAAGGTCGGCAATCCGGGCACCGCGTGGTAGCCCGCTCAGCCGCACGAACGCCGCGATGATCCGTTCGTTCGCCTGCGGTGTGAAAACGTCATACGAGTCATGCTCGGCATGCGCATCGAAGAACGCGATTTCCTTGTTCTTGTCCTGCGCGTGATCGCTAGCCATCGGCGAAACCTAGAGCACGCGCGGCTCGGGCAGGGGCTTGATCAGTTTTCCGCGGAAACCTTTGGCCTTGAGCTTGCGTGCGAGCTCGTCGGCAATGTGCCAGGAAAAGATGATCGCGCAATCGGGCTGTTCCTCGAAGAGACGTGCCTCGTCCACGACCGGAATCTGCGTACCCGGCATGTATTTTCCGATCTTCAGGGAGCCAGTGATCTCGCAAACATAGTCGATCAGCCCTTCGTCCAGCCCAACGTAATTGACCAGGGTGCTGGCGCGCGAAGGCGCGCTGATGCCGGCGATGCGCGCACCTTTTTCTTTCAGTTCGCTCAGCATTGAGAGCAACTTGAGTTTGGAAAGAATGACATCATTTCTGAACGTCGCGAGACGCTTTGTCATTGCGTGCCCATGCGGTTCCTCGGCCAATATATGCCGGACGCTTGCCTCAACCGGATGCGCGCCGGGACGCGCGGCATACACACGAATGGAGCCGCCATGGCTGAGAATAGGTCTTGCGTGAAAGACCTCGAGATCGTGCATCTCGAGCAGGTATTTGAGGCTGGAAAGCGAATAGTAACGCAGGTGCTCGTGATAGATCGTGTCGTATTGAAGCGTGTCGAGCAGCGGGATCAGATAGTGCGATTCGGAAATGAAGACGCCATCCGGTTTGAGCAGCTCGATGATGCCGTCGACGATGGCGTGCACGTCCTCCATATGCGCGAAGCAGTTGGCGGCCGTCACGACACTGGCCGGTCCGTGCTCGCGCCTTACCTGACGCGCCGTGTCCAGTCCGAAGTAGCGCTTGATCGTCGGGATACCGCGCTGGTTGGCAATGTCGCCGACGTCCGTCGGCTCGATCCCGAGCACACGCTGACCGCCATTTTTAAAATTCGACAATAGCGTGCCGTCATTCGACCCGATGTCGATGACAAGATCCTTGTCGGAGAGATCGAACATGGCCGCGCTCTCACGCTGCAGGTCGGCAAAGTTGTCGCGCAGGAGCTTGGTCGTGCCGCTCGTGTAGGGATATTCCGGCGGGAAAATGATCACCGGATCGACGGCAAGTCCCAACTGCACGAGTTCGCAATTTAGGCAATGCAGCAGCGTGGTCGGGAACCAGGGTTGCTGGCGGGGGACCTCGCCGATCGGCACCATCTGGTTGACGGGCGGCATGTAGCCGAGAGACAGCACCGTTTCGAGCGGCGCGTGTCCACACACCTGGCAGCACTCGACGGGGACGCTTGCGCCGGTTCCTGCGGCGCGCGCAATTTTGCTTGGACGCGGAGCGATAGTCATTCGATATCAGGCCTTCGGCGCGCGCTCGGCATTCTGCCGGTACCAGTCGAGCGTCGGCCTGAGGCCTTCGCTTAGCGGCACGCGCGGCTTATAGCCGAGCTTTGCCAGTTTCGAAATATCGGGACAGCGGCGCGCGGTGCTGCCCGGCGCGGGTTTTCCCGCGACCAAATCGATCTCACGCCCGTAAATGCCTGCAATCCGGTGGGCGAGATCGGCGATCGTCACTTCTTCCATGGTGCCGACATGATAGATGCCGAGGTGCTCACCCTTCTCGCGCATGACCATGACGCCGGCGATAAGGTCATCGATGAAGCAGAAGCTGCGCGTCTCTTTCCCGGTGCCCTGGATATCGAGGCGAATTGTCCCCGAAGGCTGCGCCTTGGCTGCGGCGTTCAACCGCAACGCCAGTTGCGGAACGACGTGTTCCCATCCCATGTCAGGCCCGTAGACATTGTGCGGACGAAAGATCAGGACGTGGTTGAAGTACTTGCGGCCGTAGTTGATTGCCATCAGCTCGCTGATCAGCTTCCCGCCCCCGTACGAGTAACGGGGATTGAGCGGGTCCGGTATGGCGAGCGGCGCGGTCTCGTCAGTCGGCACCTTGGGCGGCGTCTGATAGACCTCGGAGCTTGATGCAAGCACCAGGGTCCCGATGCCGTGCTTGCGGCAGGCGTCGATGACATTGACCATCCCGCGCACGCCGACATCGAGAACGAGATCGGGCTGGCTATAGAAGAATTCCGTGCCATTGACGAAGGCGAGGTGATGGACTTCGTCCATGCCTTCCGTCGCCTTGTCGACCTGGGCGGCATTGCGAATATCGCCGGCGACGAATTCGATATCCTTCGCGACTTCAGCGAGTCGGCGAGGGCTTCCGCGCGAATTGTCATCCAGCACGCGCACGCTGTGACCGGCCTTGACCAGCGCCCTGACGAGGCCTGAGCCGACAAAACCGCTGCCGCCGGTGACCAGGATCCGGCTCACGCGCGCGCTCCGTCTTTCGCTGTCTCGTGAGCGACGTCGATCCATTTGCCTTGCTGGTGCGACCGGCGGGCGGCGTCGATGAGCATCTGCACACGGTAGCCTTCGGCAAAGCCCGGCGAGGCTGTCGCGCCGGTCTCGATGGCGTCGAAAAACATCTTTGCCAGGCGCGAGACCGGCGCGATGCGGCCATCAGGATATTTTGCGTCGACCGGATCCTGCACCGGAATGCGCTCCACAGCGGTCGCCGACCGCTTGGCATGCACCAATTCAAACCCGCGCATGTAATCGGCGCTTGGGTTATGCAGCACCAGCGTGCCGTCTTCACCGAAGAACTCGATCTTGTGACCGGCGCCGAGAAAAGATGCGCAGCTCATCGACAGGCTGACCAGCGGGCCTGCCGCGAGTTGAATCGCCATCGCCACTGTTGTCTCCAGCTCCCTGTCGTCCGGCAATCCCGAAACGCGTGCGGACAGCCCGGCAATAGGCCCGCAGAACCATTCGAGATAGTGGAAGCAATGAGAGATGAAATTGCCGAGCACGCCGCCGCCGTCATCGCCGACTGTTTTCCAGCTTCGCATGCGCGTCTGAATGGCGCGGCTTTCGACGTGCCAATGAACCGTGACATGCCGCAGCGCGCCGATCGCATTTGCATCGATCATGGATTTGGCGCGCTGCCAGGCCATGATCTGATGGAAGTTGAAGTCGATCATCGTCGGCTTGCGGCTCGCGCTCGCCTGCTTGAGCATGGCGCGCGCAGCGCCGAGATCGCTCGCCAGCGGTTTTTCCGCAAAAACCGGCTTGCCGAGTTCGAGCGCGCGAATCGCGATTTGCGCCTGCAGACTAGGCAACGTTGCAATGGCGACCGCCTGCACGTTGGAGTCCTCGACCAAAGCGCGCCAGTCGCCATAAGCCGTCGGAATATTGTCAGCGCGGGCAAGCTCGGCGGTCCGCGCGGCATTGCTGCCGGCGAGTGCAATCACCTCGCAGCGGGGATCGGCACGGAACGCCGGCAGCTGCACGGTACGCCCGTAATTGCTCCCGACTATCCCCAATCGGATCACGGCTCGACGCTCCGTGCAGGAATCTGCAATGCCCGGCATGGATTTGGGCTAAATCGACATGCTACGCAAGGGCGATTTGGCGCGGGGCCATGACTTCCATGACCGCAGTGCGTGACGACGCTGCCGGCGGCGGGTGGCACAGGCTGGGTGTGCTCATCCTCGCCGTCATCGTCATCGGTCTGCCGATCAACAATGCCGTCGACTACACGGCGCTGCTGGCCGTTCTGATTATCGTTGTTTGCGGCAATGTCCGCACGCATCCGCGCGCCTGGTTAGCGGCCCTCGGATTGGTCTTTTTTGTAGTGATTGCGCAGCAGCTTTTGTCGCCGCCGCGAATCGAGGAGGGGCACAACGTTTTTCTGCCGAGCACCGAACTCGAGAAAGCATTGCCGGCCGACGTTTACCGCCAGATGTTTACCGAGTTTGACGCGCAATATCCGGTCGCGCGACGCTGCGACCCGAAGCAGCCGGGCTGTTGGCAGAACGGTGGTTTCCCGGATCGGCCTTTTGCATTTTCGGCCGACAGTGTCTGGCGCAGGGCCGCCACATCGCGCATGACAATGGTGCTCGATTTTGACGATCCCGTCTGGCTACG
>DATBTA010000049.1:0-2078 GCA_036559505.1 Pseudolabrys sp.
CGCATGATTCTCGGCGGGGTCTTCGACCGTTATCCGAAACTTCAGGTCGTGATCGGCCACCTGGGCGAAGGCATCCCATTCATGTTGCCGAGGCTCCACAAGAACTTTCCCATGGAGATGACGAAGCTCGCTCGTCCGCTCGGCGCGTATCTGCGCGAAAATGTCCATTACACCTTCGGCGGCTTCAATTTTCCGGCGACGTTCCTCGACCTGATGCTGGAGGTCGGCGTCGAGAGGATCATGTTCTCGGTCGACTATCCTTATGGATCGATGGCGGAAGCGCGCGCGTTCCTGGAGCACCTTCCAGTCAGTGCCGCGGACAGAGAGCGCATCGCCCACGGCAATGCGGAGCGGCTGTTCGGGCTGTAGGGCGCTCAGCCACACGACTTGCGACGCCGTCATGGCCGGGCTTGTCCCACGGCTGTCCGGTTTAAGTTTTGCATAGATCGAGGCTCAACTGGTGTTGATCTTTGAAGGTCGGTGACGGGATGTCGAGCAGCCGGTCGATTGGCCGTCGGTGCATGAGATTTTGTGTCACCAAGCGGGTGAAGGTGAGCAGGCTGGTCACCCTGTTTTGCAAGGCGTGGGCGGTTCGCAACAGCAGGAATGCGATCAGCGCGACGGCGAGTTGAATGCGCACGGCGTTTTCGGAGGTGCCGAGGAAGTGGCGGATTTTGAGGGTGTGCTTGACCCAACGGAAGAACAGCTCGATCTGCCAGCGTCTCTTGTAGAGTTCTGCGATCTCGTCGGCCGGGGCATCAAGATCATTGGTGACGATGCGCAGAATGCTGCCAGTCGCGGCGCGCACGCGCAATTCGCGGACCGGGTCCTGGAACGGGTTATTGCGGCTGCGGCCCTGGCGCGCCGGCAGGTGGCCGATGCGGTCGGACAGAATGGCCGAGCCCTCCGGCACGCCATTGTCGTGGACGACGGCGAGCGGAGTATTGACCTTCAAGCGGGTGACGATCCGGCATCCGGCCTCGTTGAGGTCGGCCCACCAGCCGTAATCGTAATAGCCGAGATCGAACACATAGGTGGCGCCCGCCCTGATCGGCATGGTCTTGGCGACGGTGATGTCATTGACGTTGGCGGGCGTCACATCGGCGAAGTTCGGCCGCTCGCTGTCGGGATTGTAGACGACGTGCAGCTTGGCTCCGTAGACGCCGTTGCAGAACCGCGCCCAGTCGGCGCTGAGCGCGTTCAACCGAAAGCCGGTCGAATCGATCAGATGAACGGCATCGGCAACCTTGCGGCCGAGCGACCGCTCGCAGCGGCCCATCAGTTCGGCCAGCAGGCCAGTAAATACCGCGCAGGACCGCTTGGCGTTGGCGTCCGAGAGCGTCGAGCGCGATACTTCGCAAGCGCCGAGGTGATAAAGCCGCGTGGCGTGGCTTTCGAAGCCGGCTTCGATCGCACGCAGGCTCTCCGAGCCTGCAAGTTGCGCATACAGCATCGCGATGAACTGGTTCTGTGTGGTCAGCCGCCGCACCTTTCTATTGGTTCCGAACTGATCCACAAGTCGATCCAGCACCCCCCACGGCACAAGCTTCAGGACAGCGTGGAATACTGTATTGTGATGGCGCATGGCGTGATCCTTCTTCCGTGTCTCGAACATTGGCGAATGCTCAAAACCCAGAAGAATCCACGCCATGCACCTTGTCCAGAAAATCTAAACCGGACAGCCGTGGGCTTGTCCCGGCCATCCCGCTTAGGTGGGCACTATGCCTCCCTAAACGGGATCACCGGGACTTGCGCTTCGCGCGGCCTGGTGATGACAACTCACTTTCCTGCAAGCGCGGATAAGTTTCCAGCGGATTGTCGATCATGATGCGGCGGATCGTGTCGTCGGACAAACCGTCCGGCAGCACGTCATCGCCGTCGAAATGCCAGTGCGGATAGTCGGTCGAGAACAGCAGCATGCGGTCGGAGCCGATGTGCTCCAGCGTGCGCCCGAGCGCCGCCGGATCGCCGGCCGGCGCGTCGACCGGCTGCAACGTCAGGCGCACGCGTTCTCGAATGATTTCCGCCGGCGCGCGGTCGATCCACGGCACTTCGGAGCGGACGCCGCGCCAGGTCTT
>DATBTA010000050.1:0-6601 GCA_036559505.1 Pseudolabrys sp.
GAGCGCTGCGAGTGCGAGCTGTTGCGCTTAGTTAGCGAGCCCGTTCAGTAGCGCCCGTTGGGGCGCTGACTACATCATGCCGGCCCAATACAGCACGATAACGATTCCGATGATTGCCAATGCCGCGCCGACGTAGAGAGACATGTGGTCATTGCTGCCCATCTTGCTTGCGTCGCGAGGCGTTTTGTCAGATAGCGGGCCGAGGTTGTCAGCCATGGTTGCCTCCAAGGTTTTCCTCCCTCCCGACAAAACGTATGTCTCCTGCGGATCGTTCCGAGTCACCGGCGACCACGGCAGATACGGTGAAGCGCCGTCGCTCAAATTGCGTGCGAACTGGCTCGCCAAGGTTGATCCATTGAACGCTAGGCAGCTTGACGGTTCGCGTCAGCTTCGGTGTGCAGAGCGGACGTCGCCAACAAGCTCACCGAAGGCCGCTTTTGACCCAAAGCTGACATTCGTAGCTACACCTACGACCTCCGCTTCTGACTGAAGCCGAGTCGCTGCTGCCAGCGTTGAAGGCGCCTGCGCGTCCCTACCGCCAACGGCGCCAACGGCGAACAGGGCCGTACAAGCGGTAGGGCCGATAGTTGCCGTAGTGATAGTAGTGATGCCGCCGGTAGGGTCGGTAATACCGGTAGTGCGGACGGTAATAGCCATATCCATAATAGGGATATTCGTCGCGGTAGTAGTAGTGACGGTGATGGCGGTGATGATAGATGCTGCCCGCGATCACAGCGGCAGCGATGCCTGCACCGATGCCCCAACCCCATCGACGCGCTTCCGCTCGATCAGCTGAAGTTGTCATGATGGCTAGTGCGAGAACGGCGGATGCCGTCAGGGTCGTCAGATTTCGTAGGTTCATTGTCTCCTCCCAAGATTGCCTCACGCGTTGAGGTCACGCGAGCACGGTTTTCGGGGCTAATGCCAGCAGGGCAAGGGAGTCAGATGGTGGGATGCAGCGCTGACAGTGCAGACCGCCTGACCGCGCCAACACGCGACAGCGTTACGACACTCTAGGAGCTCCTGAGCCCGAGCGATCTCATGCTCGTCGAGAGCGAGCGGTGTCAAACCCGTCTTTTGTTGCTGTAGAAAATGGCCCGGTGCTGCTGCACGCTTTGGCGCTGACGGAGTCCACATAAACTTCACTCCCTACGGAGCAGTTCAAGTCCCCTTGTCTCTATTACCACTCCTCAGGTGACGACGGAACGATCGAGCTTCGCAGTTGCGCTCACCGTTTCGCAGCCGCGAATTGCAATGGCGAGGACGATGGCGAACATCGGACATGCGGCGGCGTAATTCTATCATGCGCGCGGCACTGATGCGTCACCAGAAGCAGACTGCCTAGCATGGCGGATCGCGTCCGGCGACGTGTAGACGATCCAGGCACACACAATCACCGGAACTCTCACCCGCAAGCAGGTCGACTACCCGTTCAAGTTTATTCCCAAAGTGCATTGAGGCGACTGAGACCGGCGATAGGATCGCCTCGCAGCCAGGATCGATCATACGCCGGTAGCCAGCGAAGCGCCGGAATCCATTGGCGCAGGTCCAAATCGCGGCGCGCGGCATCACCTGCATTCATCTGATAGGGACCTCGAGATTCATATGAGGCCTCTCTACGGAATTTCCGGCGTTGCCGGGTGGCTCACCTGAGCTAAAGCTCGGCCCACCATTGCTTTGCGAAGAACCTCGAAGATGACCGCCGTCGACCATCCAAACAGCAGCACACCGTTCATGGCCGTCATCGGCCCGAGCAACCGCCAACGCTCCGCCGGGAGAACGTCGCCGTAGCCAAGAGTGGTGTAATTCACGAAGGCAAAGTACAAGTTCGAATTGACGGGGGCCGCATCAACAAGACCGTAGGCCAGCGACCAAACGACGACCTCGCATGTGTGCGCGGCCATCAAAACGGAAACCGTTGCTGTCATCACGGCAATCAGCAACACGTTGGGCCGCGACGCAGTCCTAACGGCCGTCGCTTGCGATGCCCGGACCACTGCCGTCATGACCAGGGCATGGATCATTATGTTGCAGATGCTGATGACCCCGCCCATCACGAATTGGCGCACCATAGCGTCCTTCCTCCCTCACGGTACTACCCAAAGCAGACGTTGCGAGGTTCACGTCACGACGTCCGCTTCTGACCCAAAGCGGACGTCACATCGCTCAGGCTGAAGTTTCTGGCGCCGGCTCTGGCGGGGTGGCGGCGGGGGGCGCGGCAGTGCTTGTGCCGCGCGCCGCGAGTGAGCGCGATAGGACATAGAACACCGGCGTGAACACCAACCCGAACAAAGTCACGCCCAGCATTCCGGAGAACACGGCTGTACCAAGCGACTGGCGCATTTCTGCGCCGGCACCGACGGCGATGGCCAATGGCAGCACACCTAGAATGAAGGCCAGCGACGTCATGATGATTGGCCGTAACCGGGTGCGTGCGGCGGCGACGGCTGCGTCGAACCGGTTCATGCCCTGCTCTTCGGCCTGCTTGGCAAACTCGACGATCAGGATGGCGTTCTTCGCGGCCAGTCCGACCAAAACCACAAGTCC
The DNA here is from genome assembly GCA_036559505.1 of Pseudolabrys sp. Lineage (GTDB taxonomy): Bacteria > Pseudomonadota > Alphaproteobacteria > Rhizobiales > Xanthobacteraceae > Pseudolabrys. The sequence continues at coordinate 2,548 of DATBTA010000050.1, forward strand.
GATCTCGACGAGGATGTTGCGATCGAGCCCGCGCAGGTTGACACCGATCATGGCGGCGAGGATGCACATCGGCACGATGAGAATGACTGCCAGCGGCAGCAGCCAGCTTTCATAAAGGGCAGCCAGAAGAAGAAAAACGAATACAACCGCCAAGCCGAACGCGGTCATTGCCGTGTTGCCGGCGAGCTTTTCCTGCAGGGCGATTTCCGTCCACTCGAAGCCGAAGCCGGAAGGCAGCTTCTCTGCGGCGATCTTCTCCACCGCTGCGAGTCCCTGGCCCGACGAGAATCCGCGCGCCAGAGAGAGCTGCACCTCTGCTGCTGGGTAGAGATTATATCGCGGTACGCGGTAAGGTCCGGTGGTGTCGGAGAAGGTGGCGACGGCGCCAATTGGCACCATCTCGCCCGTGATGTTGCGCGTCTTCAGGTTGGCAACGTCGCGCAGGGAGAGGCGAAACGCGTTGTCGGCTTGTGCCGTGACCCGGTACGTACGACCCAATATGTTGAAGTCGTTGACGAACGCCGAACCCATGTAAACCGATAGCGTATCGAACACGCGCAGGATCGGTACGCCGCGCTGTTCGGCCTTGGTGCGGTCGATGTCGGCGTAGATCTGCGGCGTCCGCGTGTTGAAGAGTGTGTACGCTTGGGTGAAGCCCGGCGTTTGCGCGGCTGTCCCGGCGACGGCCCATGCCGCCTGTTCCAGCTGCGGCAGCCCGCGACCCGCGCGGTCCTGCACATAGCCTTGCAGACCGCCGCCGGTTCCGATGCCGGGTACCGACGGGGGCTCCAGCACGAAAACGAAGGCCTGGCGCAGCTGGCTCATATGCTGGCGAAGGTCGGCGAGGATACCGTCCTTGGTGAGCCCCTGGTGCTCGCGTTCCTCGAACGATTTCAGCCGCACGAAGATAACGCCTGTATTGGGCGCGTTGGTGAAAGTGGCACCGTCGAAGCCAACGAAGGCAACCGCCGCCTCGACGCCGGGGCGCGTAAGCATGATATCGCCGGCTTTGCGCACGACCTCGTCGGTGCGGCTCAGCGTTGAGCCGGGCGGCAGCTGGAACGCTGCGATGAAATACGTGCGATCGAGCTGGGGAATGAGGCCCGTCGGCGTCGTGATCAGCCGCCAGTAGGTAAGTCCGAGCAGACCGGCGTAGATGATCAGGAAGACTGCCCCGAGACGCACAAAACGTGCCGTCATGTGGCCGTAGGCGTTCGACAGCCACCCGAACGCCCGGTTGAACCCGTTGAAGAACCAGCGGACAGGGGCCGTAAGCGCGGACAGCAAACCCTTCTTTTCGGCGGCGTGCTCATCATGCGGCTTCAACAGCAGGGCGGCGAGTGCCGGCGAAAGCGTCAGCGAAACGATCGCCGAAATGGCGGTCGAAGCCGCGATGGTGATGGCGAACTGGCGATAGAACGAACCCTGCAGACCGGCGATGAAAGCGGTCGGCAGGAACACTGCGATCAGCACCAACGATATGGCGATGAGTGCGCCGCCGACCTCGTCCATGGTCTTGTGAGCCGCTTCCCGCGGTGACATCCCCTGGCGCAAGTAGCGCTCGACATTCTCGACCACCACGATGGCGTCATCGACGACGATGCCGATGGCTAGAACGAGGCCGAAGAGAGACAGGGTGTTGAACGATATCCCCGTCGCGGCCATGACCGCAAAAGTGCCAATGAGCGAGACGGGGATGGCAACGATTGGGATGATTGCTGCGCGCCACGTCTGTAAGAACAGAATAACGACGATGACGACGAGCAGGACCGCCTCGAAAAGCGTCTGCACCACCGCGTCGACGGACGACTGAATGAAGTCGGTCGGATTGTAGACCACCGAGTACGCGACGCCGGGCGGAAAGTCCTTGGCCAGCCGGTCCATCTCGCCGCGTATCGCCTTCGCGGTCGCCAGCGCGTTCGATCCCGGACGCTGGAAGATGACGAGGGCTGTGGCGATCTTATTATTGAGGTAGGCGTTGACGGTGTAATCCTGCGAGCCTAGCTCGACGCGAGCGATGTCGCGCACCCTCACCACCGAGCCGTCTTCGCCGGCCTTCACCACGATGTCTTCGAATTGGTCCGGCGACGTGAGCCGGCCGAGCGTCTGCACCGAGAGCTCGAAGGCGCCCGGGGACGTTGCCGGCGGCTGATTGATCGATCCGGCCGCAACCTGCAGGTTGGCCGCGCGCAGCGCAGCGACGACCTCGGTCGCCGTGAGACCGACGTTCGCAACTTTGGCCGGGTCGAGCCAGACCCGCATCGAATAATCGCGGGCTCCGAAGATGTTGATGTTGCCCACACCATCGAGTCGCAGCAGCACATCGCGAATGTAGAGCGTCGCGTAGTTGGAGATGTACTGCTGGTCACGTGACCCGTCCGGGGAGGTCATGTGGACGACCATCATCAGGTCGGGCGATGCCTTTCGCACGGCTATGCCGAGGCGGCGGACGTCCTCGGGTAGTCGCGGCTCGGCCACCGAGACGCGGTTCTGCACGAGAACCTGCGCCTGATCGATATTGGTGCCGGGCTTGAAGACAACGTTGATCGACAGCCGCCCGTCGCCGGTCGACTGCGACACGATGTAGAGCATATCGTCGACACCGTTCACCTCTTGCTCGATCGGTGTGGCGACCGTCTCGGAGATGATCTGCGCCGAGGCGCCGGGGTAAGTCGCAGCGATGTTGACTGTCGGAGGCGCGATCTCGGGATACTCGGCGACCGGCAGAGTCGTCCGCGCGATGGCGCCAATGATGAGAATGATTATCGAAAGGACCGCGGCGAAGATCGGTCGGTCGATAAAGAAGTGGGGGAACCGCATTGAGGTCTACCGCCCTTAGATCAGTTGTTCGCCGCTTTGGCGTCGGCAAGTTCCGGCTTGACCTTCACCCCCGGACGCACCGCCGGATTGGCGATGCCGTCGACAACGATGCGATCCTCGTCGCTAAGCCCGCTGATGACCACGCGCATGCCATTGTGCATGCCACCCAAGACGACCGGCTTGGGAACTACCTTGTCGTCGGCGTCGAGCGCAAAGACGATCTTGCGCGTCTGGTCGGAGATGACAGCGCGGTCGGGGATCAGTATGGCGTCGACCTCGCCCGCGAACAGTTCGATGCGCCCGAATACACCTGGCGTAAACAGCAGTTCCTTGTTGTCGATCAAGGCGCGGCCGCGAATGGTTCCTGTACGCGCGTCGAGTTGGTTGTCGACGAAATCCATCTTGCCGACGTGCGTCCAATCCTTTTCGTCGGAGAGGCGTATGCGCACGGGGTTCTTGACGTCGCGCGATGAGGGTCGCGCACCCGATAGGTTGGCGCGCGTGTAGCGGAGATAGTCACTTTCCGACACCTCGAAGAGAAATTGGATGGGATCGAGCGACACGATCGTTGCCAGCAGCGTGGTGCTGCCGGAGCCCCCGTTGACCAGATTGCCTTCGTTGACCTTCTTGTCGGAGATGCGGCCCGTAATCGGTGCGCGCACCTCGGTCCACTCGAAGTTGAGCTGGGCGGCCTTCTCCGCCGCCTGGGCGACCTGCTGCTGCGCCTGGGCGACGGCAAAGCTGGCGGCGCGCAGATCGTAATCGCGGCCCGAGATGGCATTCGTTCCAACCAGGGGCTTGGCGCGCTCTACATCGGCGGCCGTCACCTTGACCTGCGCCGCGGCGCGGGCAACCTCGGCCTTGGCGCTGTCGAGGGCGATGGCAAACGGACGCTGGTCGATCGTGAACAGCGGATCGCCCGCCTTGACCATGGCGCCGTCGACGAAATTCACCTTGTCGATGAACCCCGATACGCGCGGGCGCACCTCCACCGATTTCACGGCGACGAAGCGGCCGGAGTACTCGTCCCAAGTGGTGATGTGCTCAGACAACGGATGCGCGATGGTGACGGCCAGTACCGGGGGCTCGTCGGCCGCAGCGGCATTGCAGAGCGCGGCCGCAGTAAATAGCGCAACCGCCGCCACCGACAAACGGCTTGAACGTCTCAGTAAATTGCCCACGGTCCCCTCCAGTCGTCCCGACTATACTAGCGACTTGGTCGTTCGGGATAGCC